>CADBNB010000227.1 GCA_902795895.1 uncultured Lachnospiraceae bacterium
TAACTCCATCTCCGCGGTCTGCGCATCCTCGCGGAGCGTTTTTTGTGTAATAGGAAATTGCATCGCAATTTCCTATTACACAAAAAAAGATTATTTTTCCTTACTCTCATATTTCATAGTAATGGCACTTGGCACATTTTCAATGACCATATCCTTCACCAAGCCGCCATTTTCTCCATCTAGTGTCCAAGCAACTTCCTCGTCGCTACTAATAGAAACCTTTGACGACTTGAAAAAATAAAATTGATTTTTTGAAAAATTCTTTGTTAAAAGAGCATTGATTGCCTGTTGCAATTCCAATGGATTACGTAACTTTTTAATCAAAAGCACCTCAAACAACCCATCCTGCAAATCAATTTCCGACTGCTTTAACAAATTCATACCACCTACAAAACTAGTATTAGATACCATTCCATACAAAAAATCATCCTCAATTACCTGCTCACATCCATCTTCATCCTCGTAGGTCACTTTCAAATGATAATCCTGTATGTTAGTAAGGCTCTTTATTCCCTCCAAAATATAAGCCGTATGTCCCAACAGATTCTTTGTTTCCTGCGGCGTTGCGTAGGAAACCTGCGTAAAAATACCAAAAGCGCACACATAAGCAAAATATCCGGTAGTTGCCTTTCCTACATCACACATAAATCCATTCCCATTCACAGCTCCAAAAGCTGCTTCCACGGGATTTTTAGAAATGCCAAGAGTTGTTGCAAAATCATTGGTAGAGCCCGCAGGAATATAACCAAACTTCGGTCTTTTCTCAGGTTCCAATGCCATCAATCCGTTAAATGCCTCATTTAATGTGCCATCACCACCGGAAGCAACCACTAAATCAAATTCTTCGCCTCTGTTTTCAATAATCTCTATACAATCCTTGGCACATTGCGTCGGACGAACCGTAATGTCCATTTCCGCCTTTGCAAAGGTATCTAATATATCGCTTAAGTTCTTTTTCACCTGTTCTTTCCCTGATCGAGGATTGTAAATAAACAATAGTTTCTTCATTTCATTCACCTTTCCTAATAAACATCTGGTTTTAAAGTAAACCTGCTTTGATTAATGCCCGCGATTCACTTCACAGCCTATATATTATATCATCTTTTTTGATTTATTTCAGTTAGATTTGCTAAAAAAATGTTTTCCATGAACTACCAACAACCGATTACTCCGAACGGAGTTTTCCTGCTATCTTTCCATAAATTTGCATTGAATTCGTGATATATTTCTCTTATAATGGTATATAGATTTTTTGTATATCAATTCAGACGCCAAAAATCTTTTGCCCTGATACACATATCAAACTTAATTACGTTAGGAGGATACTTATGAAAAATTATTCTATGAACACCAAATGCGTTCAAGGCGGATACACGCCAGGAAATGGAGAACCACGTCAGATTCCTATTATCCAGTCTACCACATTCAAATACGAAACAAGCGAAGCCATGGGCGCTTTGTTCGACTTGGAAGCAGAGGGGTATTTCTACACAAGATTGCAAAACCCTACAAACGATATGGTAGCTAAAAAAATTGCCGAGTTAGAAGGCGGTACAGCTGCAATGCTTACTTCATCCGGACAGGCAGCAAACTTCTTTGCATTGTTTAACATTTGCGAAGCCGGAAGCCACATTGTTGCATCTTCTTCCATTTATGGCGGAACATTTAACTTAATTGCTGTAACTATGGCTAAGATGGGCATTGATTGTACCTTTGTGTCTCCAGATGCCACTGAAGAAGAGTTAAATGCAGCATTCAAAGAAAACACTCGCGCTTTGTTTGGTGAAACCATTGCCAATCCTGCACTTACCGTTCTTGATATTGAGAAATTTGCAAAGGTTGCACATGCACACGGTGTACCTTTGATTGTAGATAACACATTCCCTACACCAGTAAACTGCCAGCCAATCAAATGGGGTGCCGATATCGTTACACATTCTACTACAAAATATATGGATGGACACGGAGCCGCTGTTGGTGGTGCAATTGTTGATTCCGGTAACTTCGACTGGATGGCACACGCTGACAAATTTCCAGGACTTTGCACACCAGACGATTCTTATCACGGTATAACTTACGCTGAGCGTTTTGGAAATGCAGGAGCATTCATCACAAAAGCTACAGTTCAGCTTATGCGTGACCTTGGTTCTATCCAGTCACCACAAAATGCATTCTACTTAAATTTGGGGTTAGAATCACTTCATGTTCGTATGCCACGCCATGTTGAAAACGGACAGGCAGTAGCAGAATTTTTGGAAACACAGCCACAGGTTGCATCTGTTAGCTACCCTACTCTTCCAAGCAACAAATACTACGAAAGAGCAAAGAAATATCTACCAAATGGCGGATGCGGCGTTGTATCCTTCGAATTAAAGGGTGGACGTGCAGCAGCAGAAGCATTTATGAAAGAATTAAAACTAGCAGCCATTGAGACTCACGTTGCTGACGCAAGAACATGTTGTCTTAACCCTGCAACTTCTACACACCGCCAGATGACTGACGAACAATTAGCTGCCGCAGGTATTCCTGCCGGACTTATTCGTATTTCTTGCGGATTGGAAGACAAAGAGGATTTGATTGCAGATCTTAAGCAGGCACTTGCTGCAATTAACGCCTAATTAGAACCAATCAGGCAAGCCTATACATTTACTATTCAGGCTGTATAAAATATCAAAGGAGTCTTGGTTTCTTACTTTCAAGAAACTAAGGCTCCTTTTTACCTACTACAATACTCTTTTAAAACAACCACTATAATATTTTTTTAACTAGCACACTTTACCCACACACTTTCTTTTCATCAATTTACGCACTTTGCCAAATAACCTCTTTTGACGAATTTATTATAATATTAATTGACGAAAGCCACCTACACCGGAACTCCCTCTCAGCATAACTGGCCCTCTTTGGCTTCTTCATTCTTCTTTTTCATTCAATTGCTTCTTCATTCATTTTTTAACTTTCATTTTTCTTCTTCGTTCATTTTTTCCTACTTTTTGTTACATGTTCTCTCATTCATCTTTTAACTTTCTTTTCCCTTAACAGATATTTGTTAAAATTCACAGTGCCTTGCAAATAACAATCTCTGCCATCAATATACTCTTTTTCATTCCACTCATCTGTTTTTATTTCAAAACATTTGATACCCGAAGCTTCTTTCCATCTTTTCATTTTGGATTTTTCATTCATTTTTCCTTTCACACAATTTTTACTGCTTTCATTGTGCCCTCACCCTAACGAATATTATCTTAACACATTATTTCATCCAATTTTGAAAATGTAAAAATTGACATTTAAAATGTAAAAAATAAACCTCTTAAGTAGATTTTTACAATATCTACTTAAGAGGCATCCTATCATTTCTCTTAACGGAAATTTCTCCACGGCTAGTCTTTTTTCAGATATTTCTCAGTTTCCAAAATATCATTTGCCAATTTTAATTCTTCATCTGAAGGTGTATCCACCCCTTCTAATTCATAAGGAATACCCAGTTCTTCCCACTTAAATACACCAAGAGTGTGATATGGCAATACTTCCACACGCTCTACCGTATCCAAAGTTTCAATGAAATCATGCAACTTTGTAAGCTGCTCTTTTCCTGTGGTAATTCCAGGAACTAGTACGTGACGAATCCACATTTTCTTTCCATTGTCAGACAAATATTTTGCAAAATCAAGAATATTGTCATTTGGCTGACCTGTAAGTTCTTTATGCATATCTCCTTCGATATGCTTAATATCTAACATAAACAAATCAACATATTTGATAAGTTCTTCCATCTTGCTAAAGAATGGCTCTTCTCTCGTAAATGGATTACCTGATGTGTCAATGGTCATATGCACACCTTCTGCTTTGGCTTTTTTGCAAAAATCAATCAAAAAGTCCATCTGAAGAAGTGCTTCTCCACCACTTACGGTAATTCCGCCAGTCTCTCTCCAATAAGGTCTGTAGCGCAATGCTTTCTTCAATACTTCATCCGCTGTCTGCTGTGTCACACCTTTTTGAGATGCCCAAGTATCCGGATTGTGACAGTATTTACAACGCATGGCACATCCCTGTAAAAACACAAGGTAACGCACTCCAGGGCCATCTGCTGAACCGAAAGTCTCCACAGAATGAATTGCTCCTAATATTTCGCTCATAACATTCCTCCTCTTTTAATAAATGTTCTCTCAACATCTTCCTTATATTATAATTTCGGCTATAGAAAATTGGATGTTGACCGCTTATATAACAAAAGGTGCCACCCTTGAGGCAACACCTTTTGTCCTATTTAAACCGATTTTACAAACCGATATTCGTACAACTACGGATTAACGAACCAAGTTCCTAACCTTAGGCACTAATTAAAGTGACTTGTGGCAAGTTCTCTTGATAACGTCCATCTGCTGCTCTTTTGTTAAGTCGATGAACTTAACAGCGTATCCAGATACACGAATTGTAAAGTTAGCGTACTCTTCTTTCTCTGGATGCTCCATAGCATCGATCAACTTCTCTGTACCGAATACGTTAACGTTCAAGTGATGAGCTCCCTGATCGAAGTATCCATCCATTACGTTAACTAAGTTGTTGATCTGATCAGCTTCGTTGTTACCTAAAGCTGCAGGGTTGATTGTCTGAGTATTTGAAATACCATCCAATGCCCACTCGTATGGAAGTTTTGTTAATGAGTTCAAAGATGCAACCAATCCGTTCTGCTCTGCACCGTAAGCTGGGTTAGCTCCTGGTGAAAGTGGCTCACCTGCAGGTCTTCCGTCAGGAAGTGCTCCTGTAGCCTTACCATATACTACGTTAGAAGTAATTGTAAGGATTGAAGTTGTAGGCTCTGAATCTCTGTATGTGTGATGTTTCTCTAACTTATCCATGAACTCTCTTAATAACCATACACCGATTTCATCAGCTCTGTCATCATCGTTACCGTAACGAGGGAAGTCACCTTCGATTTCGAAATCTTTAGCGATTCCGTTTTCATCACGGATAACTTTAACCTTAGCGTACTTAATAGCTGATAATGAGTCGATTACATGTGAGAATCCAGCGATACCTGTAGCAAAAGTTCTCTTTAAGTTTGTATCCATTAAAGCTAACTCTGCTGACTCATAGTAATATTTATCATGCATATACTGAATAGCGTTCAATGTATTTACGTAAATTCCTACTAACCACTCAAGCATCTTGTCATACTTAGCCATTACTTCATCGTAATCTAAGTACTCAGCTGTGATTGGTGCGTAGTTAGGTCCTACCTGATCTCCAGACTTCTCATCAACACCACCGTTGATAGCGTATAATAAACACTTAGCAAGGTTTGCTCTAGCTCCGAAGAACTGCATTTCCTTACCTGTCTGAGTAGCAGATACACAACAACAAATTGCGTAGTCATCTCCCCAAACTGGCTTCATAGCGTCATCGTTCTCATACTGGATAGAAGATGTTGTGATAGAAATCTTAGCAGCATACTTCTTGAATGCTTCTGGCAATTTTGATGAATAGAATACTGTTAAGTTTGGCTCTGGAGCTGGTCCCATGTTCTCTAATGTATGCAAGAAACGGAAGTCGTTCTTTGTAACCATAGAACGTCCATCAGAACCGATACCTGCAACATCAAGTGTAGCCCAAACTGGGTCTCCTGAGAATAACTGGTTGTAAGACTCGATACGAGCGAACTTAACCATTCTTAATTTCATTACGAAATGGTCAACTAATTCCTGAGCCTGAGACTCTGTAATTACGCCGTTCTTCAAATCTCTTTCTACATAGATATCTAAGAATGTAGAAACACGACCTACTGACATAGCAGCTCCGTTCTGAGTCTTGATTGCTGCTAAATATCCGAAGTATAACCACTGGAATGCTTCCTTAGCATCTTTAGCTGGCTTAGAAATATCGAAACCATAGCTTTCAGCCATTAACTTCATCTTCTTTAACTGCTTAATCTGCTCAGCGATCTCTTCTCTTAAACGGATAACATCATCAGACATAACACCACAACCAGTGTTAGCAAAATCTTTCTGCTTCTCCTGGATCAAGAAATCCATACCGTACAATGCAACTCTTCTGTAGTCTCCTACGATACGTCCACGTCCGTATGTATCAGGAAGACCTGTTAAGATCTTATTACGACGGCATAATCTAATCTCTGGTGTGTAGATATCAAATACAGCATCGCTGTGTGTCTTGTGATATTCTGTAAAGATTTTGTGCAATTCTGGGTTTGGTGTATATCCATACATTTCACATGACTGCTCTGCCATTCTGATACCACCGAAAGGCATGAATGCACGCTTAAGTGGCTTATCTGTCTGCAAACCTACAACCTGCTCTAAATCTTTTAAAGACTCATCAATATATCCTGGCTTGTGAGAAACGATAGAAGATACGATTTCTGTATCCATATCTAAAACTCCACCTTTAGCACGCTCTTCTTTCTGTAATTTCTGTAAAGCACCCCATAACTTATCTGTTGCTTCTGTAGGGCCAGCCAAGAAACTTTCATCACCATCGAAAGGTGTATAGTTGTTCTGAATAAAGTCTCTTACGTCGATTTGCTGTTTCCACTTTCTACCTGCAAAACCTTCCCATTCTTTGTTCTCTAACATTGTACAAATTCCTCCTTTTTGTAAATAGGGTTTTTAGTTACAATTGCCTCGCATCCGCACTAGATTTGTCATGCCTGGGAGCGGCACTTATCAGGAAAAATTCCTCAGAATCAGCGGAATGCATAAAGACTATATTTTAAATAGCCCAGAATTGTTTCATCTAGTAGGCTAATCCTACTCCTTTTCACAAACACAAGCATATCTGTGTGTTTTGTGTTCATAACCGGAAAAATAAAACCATTCTCCGTTATAAAAAGATATTATGCCTTTTAATAAGCTAAATATATCATCTTTTCAGATTGTATACAATGGGCTTATTGACAAAAATTCTCATTAAGATTTTGTGCATGTTTTATTTTAAATACAATTTATACTTTAGTAATCTTTGTAATTACTTGTATATTTGTCGATGATAAATCTTAATGAAAAATAGCAATTTTTGTAACCGGGTTTATAATCATTTTATCAGATATCCAAATCCTGCAAGATTTTTTTCAATGTATTTGCAGAATTTTCTAGTGCCTTTTGTTCCTCGTCATTTAATTTCAGAGGTACTTTTGTCTCAAGTCCGTTTTTACCAACGATTGCCGGCATACTAAGCACTACATCTTCAATACCATACTCACCATGCATCATAGATGATACTGGTAAAATGGATTTTTCATCTCTGATGATTACTTCGCAGATACGCTTCACTGCCATGGCAATTCCGTAATAAGTAGCTCTCTTTTTCTGGATGATCTCATAGGCACTGTTTTTCACTTTTTCAGCAATTTCTCTTGTTGCCTCTTTGTGCTTAAAATGTCCTCTCATCTCACAGAATGAGTCAAGAGGTATTCCGGAAACATTTGCACTACTCCATGCTGCGATTTCGCTGTCACCATGCTCTCCAATAATGAATGCGTGTACGCTCTTACTGTCAACCTGCAAATGCTCTCCAAGTCTTGTTTTCAATCTGGCGGTATCTAACACCGTACCGGAACCGATTACTCTGTGTTCCTCATATCCTGAAAGTTTTAATGAAACATAAGTCAGTATATCTACCGGATTTGCTACGATAAGTAAAATACCCTTGAAGTCTCTCTTTGCAATCTCAGGAATGATAGATTTGAAAATCTGTACATTTTTATGAACCAGGTCAATTCTTGTTTCATCCGGTTTTTGATTAGCACCTGCAGTAATGATAATGATTGCTGCATCTTCTACGTCATCATAACTTCCGGCATATATCTTCATCTGTCTTGAGAAAGGAACTCCATGGCTGATATCCATTGCCTCTCCTTCTGCCTTATCCTTGTCTGCGTCAATTAAAACGATTTCTGAAAATAACCCGCTGTTCATCAAACTGAATGCTGATGCAGATCCTACAAACCCACATCCAATTACTGCTGCCTTTCGTAAGTTTACACCTTCTAACTGCTTCATATAAAACCCTCCTTATTATTTAAACCACCCTTTTCTTTACAATGTTCTCTCGGAATCTCCTTTATTCAATAATTTCGGCTATA
>CADBNB010000228.1 GCA_902795895.1 uncultured Lachnospiraceae bacterium
AAATGCATCTTTACTACAATTTTATCATAAGCAGTAGCCAGTCTTGGATTTGCTGCAAATGAAATATTTACCTGTGTTCCATTGTTCATGACTCTGCCTCCTATTCTTTCACTTCCGGAATTACACCAAGAATTTCAATTTCTCCGTCCAAATCACACTCTGAAAAATCCTGCACTTTTGCAGAAAATATTACTCTAAGTACCATAACCATACATGCCAATACAAAACCAACACCAGTAAAAATAATCATAGTCATTTTCTTATTGGTATCGTCCTGTGCAGAATATGTTGCCTTTTCCGCCTTTTCAAACACCTGAATATTTTCATCTCCCGTTAAGTTTTTGTATTCTACTGCAAAAGCTTCAGCCACAGCATTTGCCACTCCTGTAGCAAGCTTTGGTTCATCAGAAAAACCATTCACATACAAGAAATTACCATTAGCATTGGCATTATAAAAATATCCAATATTTGACTCATTAATACCTTCAATATCCAATAACGCTGCAGCTCTCTTTGCCACATTTCGACTGTATGCAATCTCAGAAAATTCAGTCAAATCATCCGAACCAGCTGTCGAAGAACCGCTACCACTTCCTGCGGAATCTTCTGCCGAACGGCTTGCATATGTCGTACTGTGATATACCGATGCGGATGCATTATAATTTCCTACTTCTTTTGCATTTAACATCATGTATAAACCAACCAATACGCTTATAGCTACAATCATTCCAATTATCTGTCGTTTTTTCCAAAGTTCATAAAAACAACGTTTTATATTTATTTTCATCTGCATAACTTTTTTTCCTCCCATCTTAGTCCTTCTTTTTCGTAATAACTTTAAATGTTACCACAAGAAGTACAAGAATTGCCACTAATACAAGATATTTCAATATGGTTTTCAAAATACCATGACGTTCATTTGGCATAACAACAGTATTAGTGTTATTATTAGTAATTTCTCCCTCTGAAACAGTGATTACCTCATTGGAAACATCCTTTGTAAATTTATTTCCCTCCATATCCGTATACTCTACCGATATGCTAACTGTCTGTTCTCCTAATTCAGTAAATATAACATATGCATCATGATAGTCAGAAGCTCTAGATTCCAAATTACCAATGTTTACAGTTTTACCCTCTTCTTCAATATTTCCCTCTAAATGAAAAGTGACATTTTTTAACGTCTCATCACTACTATTTCCATAAGTGATACTTATAAGCGCTCTAGAACCAATCTTTGCGCTATCTGCCACAGATACACCATTTATCTCAATTCCGCCATCTTGTTTTATTGGAATATAAACAGCTGAAGATCTTTCCGTATCATCACCAGACATCGTATAGCTTAATTTCAATGACACCTGTGCTTTGCTTGTCTCGATTTTAGTTCCCACATCAAGTCTAAAAGAAGCTTCCATCGTCTGTCCTGGTCCTATATTTCCAAGAAATTTTTGATTCGATTCACCATAAACAGTAGTTATCTCCGAAGATGTAGGAGAAATCTCTGCCGTAATATCAGTAGCAGCCGCTTTGATATTCTGATTTTTAATAATAAATTTAATAGTAGACTCTGCACCTGGTGAAAAATCACCCTTTTCAATCTCGTAGGACACTACCATCAATCCACAACCAGCCTCTACTGTAATCGGCTGTGGTAATATCATTCCGGATACCACCAAAATCAATCCTAGTAAAATGTGTAATATTTTTTTCATATCAGTTCCTGCCCTTTCTCTCTTCGACCTAATGTCTTATTATCACATTATAATAAATCATCAAAGTACCTTACTTCACGTTTTAAGTCCAAGTACACTTTATAATTTTTATCAAAGTCTGCAATACTTTGCAGTCCCCATACACACAAAACGAGCCATGGAGCAACTAGTTTTTAAACTTTGCTACCATGGCATACTCTTTCCCGTCTCCGCCTGTTACATAAAAGGTACCACAGCGAAGCCAAGCATGAGCTATCATCTGCTTTTTGTCCTCCAACGTTCCCACACCCAAATAAAGTGTAGTATGAACACCCCTTCTAAGTAATATCTTTCTCGCTGCCAATGCACGAACCAGGCACTTACTGTCCCACGGCGTCTTATCGGCAATTCTGTTCACCTCATAAGCCGCTCTGTAAGCCCAGTAATAATCTCTTCGTGTCACTTCCTCCGGCGTCTCTTCCTCTCGTATCCCGAAATGATTTTCTAAAAATCTCATAGGCACATTGAATACCACAAAACGATACCACATGCAATACACCCATGCTTCTACGGTAATCTTTCGATTTTTGTTATATTTAAGGAATTTTACTATATTCATTCGATCCCCTCGATAAAATTCAATTCTTCTAACTCTGAAAGAAACTTAATCGTCTCCGTCAAACATTCTTCTTCAGAAACGTCATATTCTTTTTGTAACTCAGCAACAATATCTGCCACTTTCATCCCGTCATCCATCAAATCCCAGATATCATTTCCAACGCCCTTTAACATAAAATACTTTCCCTGGGCAAAATCAACCATAACCTTATCACCCGCCAAATCTGTAACATTTGGGGTATTTTTCATTTTTATTACACTTTCGCTTGTAATCATCCGCCACGCCTCCTGTATCATTCTTTTTTATTCCGTCACAATCCCTTTTTATGCTATTATCTTCATTGTATGTCCTATGTATTAATTATACTTTTTTTCCATATAAATGCAAGAAAATTTTAGAAATGTTGATGTTTCTTTAATAACATTTCACATTTTCGCAATAATTCAATTTTTCACAGAGGTATTTCACATTACGAATTACTTTTCTTTCATAGTAAGCAATTACACTCTACAATACTTTATTTCATAATGTGTTCTTTTTTATACAAAAAATATACGTTTTGACCAACCGAGTCTCATGACACCGTCACAACCATACAAATTTGCACACTTTTTTCTAATCTATCCAAACAGATTTCTGTAATTATTCCTAAACGTGAAAAAGCAGCAACCGTGGTTGCTGCTCAAACAACTAATAATTAGTCAACTTTGATAACGCTAGCTGATGGTGTAACTGGGCTTGTAGCTCCAGCACTGTAGCTGTACCAGTAATTTCCGTTCTGGTCAACTCTTACTTCATCAAATGCCTGTGAGTATCTTGTACCGTACTCTGTACATGTCATGTCTAATTCTTCTACTGATGGTGTGTTCCACTTCTTCATAATAAATACCTCCATTGATAATAATAATTTTTACAAACATAACTATACCACTACGAAAAAAAATGTGTTAAATTCTAACAACTTTGTTACATTTTCGTTACATTTTTGAACAAATTGTTATTTTCACTTATCCAGGCAAACATGCACGGAAGTATCTATATTGTTGTATTCTGAAAACTTTTATATAGAACAAAGAGTTTTGCTTGCAAAACTCTAGCGCGACCGCGGTATT
>CADBNB010000229.1 GCA_902795895.1 uncultured Lachnospiraceae bacterium
CTTACAAAAATGGATTGTACTGTTTTTCATACTCCACCACGGTACTGTCGCCGTGTCCCGGAAATAGCTGTGTATCTCCTGGCAATGTCAAAAGTTTCGTCTTAATCGAAGCTACAAGTGTAGAAGCACTTCCATCCGGAAAATCCGTTCTTCCAATAGAACCCTGGAACAAACTGTCACCACTGAATGCGATTTCCTCGTCTTTCAAATAATAACTGACACCACCAGGGGTATGTCCCGGTGTGCCGATGACCTGAATATTGATACCGGCAAGGGTAAGCTCCTGTCCGTCTTTTAGCATCACATCAGCTTTTGTAGCAAATGGTCTGCCAAACATTGCTGAAATATTTCTCTCTCCATCCTGAATAAGTTCAGAATCATTTTCACCTAAATATACTTTTACGCCAAAATGATTCCTTAACTCATCCACTCCGAGAATATGATCAAAATGCCCGTGTGTCAGTAAAATTGCCTCTACTTCAAGTTCCATACTTTCTATCTTTTGAATGATACGCTTTGCATCACCACCGGGATCTACAATAAACGCTTTTTTCGTCTCTTCATTGTAAACAATATAACAGTTTACCCCCAGTGGTCCCACTGCCATTCGTGCCATTTTCATATGATTTCCTCCTAGTTGGATGTTCTTGTAACATCCAACACACTTTCTATCGATCTTAATTTTTTCATCAAATGATTTAACTGCTCTGTACCGCGGATTTCAAATCCTACGGTAATGGTAGCTGTCTCTTTCTTGCTGGTTCTGACATTCATGGATAAAATATCAATGTTTGCCTCCATAAAGACTTTAGAAACATCGGTAAGCATGCCTTTTCGATTGTTGGCATAAATTACAAGTTCTGCGCCATACAGCTCATTTGTCTCATTTGTCTCATTCCATTCTGCTGAAATCAGACGAACTCTGTCTGCCTCCGGCAGGTTTAGAACATTGATACAATCCGTTCGGTGAATAGACACACCTCTTCCTCTTGTGACAAATCCTACGATTTCATCACCCGGCACCGGACCACAACATTTCGAGAAACGGACAGCCACGTCATTAATACCCTGAACTACAATGCCGCTCTTTGACTTTAACACGGCAGAAGTACGGTCAACCTTCTCTGCAACAAGATGTTCTTTCACCATCTCGTCTGTCATGTGTATCTTTTCCGTCTTGTATTTTTCTTCCTGTAATCTGGAAACAACCTGACCTTCTTTTAATCCGCCATGTCCGACTGCTGCACAGATTGCATCCCAGTCACGGAATCCAAACTTGCGGATTACCACTTCCTCATACTCAGGTTTTGTCAGTTCGCTAAGCACAATTCCATGTGCTTTCGCATAGGTAGATATTAAATCTTTTCCTTTGATGATATTTTCTTCTTTAAATTCTGTCTTAAACCACTGATTGATCTTATTTTTCGCCTGCGAACTCTTTGCAAGTTTTAACCAGTCACGGCTAGGTCCTTTACTGTTTTGCGAAGTCATAATCTCTATTCGGTCACCATTTTTAATCTGATAATCAATGGTAACCAGTTTTCCATTTACCCTTGCACCTACCATTTTATTTCCTACTGCACTATGGATGGCGTAGGCAAAGTCTATCGGTGTAGAACCTGCAGGTAAATTTTTCACATCTCCTGACGGAGTAAAACAATACACATTGTCTGTGTAAAGATTTAAATCACTCTTAATCAATGTAAGGAATTCATGATTGTCCGACATATCCTGCTGCCATTCCAAAATCTGACGAAGCCATGAAAGCTTCTCTTCCTCACTAACCTTTTCTGCTCCAATACCTTCCTTGTACTTCCAATGAGCCGCAATACCGTATTCCGCTGTTCGATGCATCTCGAAAGTACGAATCTGTATTTCAAAAGGCGTACCGGTAGGTCCAATCAGTGTCGTGTGAAGGGACTGATACATATTTGGCTTTGGCATGGCAATATAGTCCTTAAAACGTCCCGGTATCGGCGTATACATCTCATGTATCACACCAAGTGCCGCATAACAATCCTTCACATCATTTACAATAATACGAACCGCAAACAAATCGTAAATCTGATCCAAGGTTTTATTCTGATTTTTCATCTTACGATAAATACTAAAGAAATGTTTCACACGTCCGTCAATCTTTGCCTCAATATCAGCATCTGCAATGTGTTTTGAAACATCTTTAATAATATCTTTGATAAATGCATCTCTATTTTCTTTCTTTGCATTAATCTTAATAGTAAGTTCTTTGTACTCCTCCGGTTGTAAATAACGCAAAGATAAATCATCCAATTCAATTTTTACTTTGGAAATACCAAGACGCTGAGCAATCGGAGAATAGATATCCATGGTCTCCCTTGCTTTGATCTTTTGTTTTTCCGGCTTCATGTATTCCAACGTACGCATGTTGTGCAAACGGTCTGCAAGTTTTATAAGAATGACACGAATATCCTTTGCCATGGCAAGAAACATCTTACGAAGATTTTCTGCTTGTAATTCAATCTTATCTCCGGAATAATTTAACTGTGTCAACTTCGTTACTCCGTCAACCAAAAGCGCAACTTCCGGCCCGAACTGTTCCGACAATTCCTCTGATGTCATAGGGGTATCCTCAACTACATCATGTAACAATCCGGCAATAATCGTCTCCTTATCAAGCTCCAGCTCTGCAAGAATGATTCCTACGCAGATTGGATGAATGATATAAGGCTCTCCGGACTTACGGAACTGCGTCTTATGCGCATCGTATGCCACCTGATAAGCACGTTCAATTTCTGTCAGATTTTTCGATGGATGATAAGCTCTCACCGTATCCATCAACTGTTTATATAGCACTTCCGGCTCGGTAAAATGAGCAGGTGCCGCAATATCGTTGGACGCATGACCAACTTCATTTTCTTTGATATCTTCAATTCCAGTTTTTTTCATATGAACACCACCTGTATGACTTAAGTCACCATTTTGTTTCCTTTGGCGACCATTTTAGTGTTTTTATTATTTTCCAGGGTATTTAACAACAGAAGCTACCTCGTAATCGGATAGTTTTTCTCTTCCCTGTAATCCCTCTAGCTCTAATAAGAAAATAATCTTTACAACTTCTCCACCAAGCATTTCTACAAGTTTCGCAGTTGCTTCAATGGTGCCACCGGTTGCAATCAAATCATCTACTAAAACTACCTTATCTCCCGGTTTAGTTGC
>CADBNB010000230.1 GCA_902795895.1 uncultured Lachnospiraceae bacterium
AATCATGCTCTGTCCATCATTTGTCTTCTCAGCAAGAACGCGAAGTCTTCCCTTTGCTTTTACTACTTCTACCTGTTTATCACCATTTCGTACAGCGATTCCGGCAGAGTCATATCCTCTATATTCCAATTTTGAAAGACCATCCAAAAGAATTGGAGCAGCCTGTTTTTTACCTGTAAATCCAACGATACCACACATATTTAAATCTCCTTTAAAAAACGATACTTTTATCTAAATCAAAACGTCAAAGCTTATTTTAGTACAAATCATTGTAAAAGGCAAGATAATAAAGAAACAGCTATTTCATTTTCCTTTTGACACTATTCTAAAAAAAATGATTCGTGTATTCAATACTATCTATACATTTTCATTCGACTTTTTTGACTTCATTTTTCTATTTTCTAAATATACTTTCATAATCTCTTTTATATAACAAAATGTTTTAGGATCAATAATAATTTGAACGATTGAATAAATCAGAAGGCAAATAGTTCCAACAATTGCAGCAAAACCTACCAAATAAAAATAATTTGTAATCCACACATTATCATAATCCGAAAATTTCACAATCAATCCATATATTCCCAAGCACACTCCCCATTTCGCATATAGACCAATGGGTGATTTTTTTAATAAATATTTATATGCATATATTATAACATCATTCGTTCGATACAAAGAAGCTACAATCGTTCCAAATAAAGCGCCATAAATTCCAAATTTTAATATACAAACAACGGAAACACTTAAATTAATTACAACTTCCATGACTGCACGCCATTGGGTCTGTTTAAAATGCCCTGCAAAACTTATAACGTTATTTTCCGCAGCTCTACCATAAACAAGAAGTGGCCATAACGTAAATAATAAAGGATACCATCTATCCAGATAATTAATATCATCAATCCCGGCTGTATATAATCGCATAAATGGTGTTATTACAATATATACACAACTCATAGCCGTAAAAATCAAAATCAAATAAATATTTTGAAAAATCTCATGTAATCTTTTATATTGTTCAAAATCCGTATTATAAATCTGTCCTAGTTTGAAAGAAAAACCACCTTCTACCTGTTGTATCATATTAATCAGCATTGTTACGATCATATTATACATTGTGTAAATACTGACAATTTTTAAATCTTGTGTAAGAAATGTCAATAACAAAACATCTGTATTATTAAATACCATTGCAGCAATCTGGTGGATTAGTGTAGAATTTTTTTGCTTAATGGCAATATCATTAGGTTCTGTTGTGAAATCAATCCATTTATATTTCTTTTTCACATATACTGCATAAATAATCATTTGCAAAATACTAATTACAAAAAAAGAAAACTGGACAGCTAATACATCAAACCCTATAAGTAACAAAATAACCTTAGCACAACTAGATATAACTCCAATTAACGTTGTTATGTTTGTAATGATATAGCTATATCCTTCCGCTTGCATGAGTATCTTATATTTTCCTTGGTATAGAAAATTAATGCTATTTCCCAAACCACCAAATAATATAACACCTGCAACAAGCCAGTAAGAACAACTCATTTTTACACAGAGAGGATAAATAAAAGCAAGTCCCAAAACAGCTGCAACATAAACATAGCCGGCTTTCTTATAGAAATTATGTGTTGCAACCATAATTCCATTTATACTTTTTTTATCATCTTTTGAAATTGGAACATACAACGCCTGAAGAGATGCCATTCCAACCCCAGCTTCAAGAAGCCCAAAATAAACAAAAATCTGAGAAACCGAATTTAATAAACCGTTGATTTCTGATCCGTAACTCACTAAGACCAATCTTGGAATTACGATACCAAGAACAATCGTAATAACTTGGCCAAGTATACCATATATTACATTTAAAAAACCTTTTTTTGCAGCCTGCATAGCCATACCTCATTCTGTTTTCCATTATTACTTTTGTATTACACATCAATCAAATGCCAATCATCCAAATAAATATCAACAGGCATATTTAAATTCATCCATCTTGAAGGTGCTACTACTATTTTTTTACCATAATCCGACAAATACTGTGCCCACCAGCCAAAAGAAGTATTGCCGATGATAAAATGTTTACACAGTCCCATAACCGCAAGAGATTCATGAACCGGAAATTCTCTGCTTTGACATACATAATCATATTTCGATGTATCAATCAAATGTTCTAACACATAAGGAACATTATCAGAACCTATAAAGAAAAGTGGATTTTCAACGTTATCACATATATATTTTATGGCTTTTTTCCAGTACTCCATATCACAAATATCAAATAACTCATCTCCAACATTATGCTCCACCTTCACACTAATGCATACTGTGTTTCTATTTTTGATTTTATCGATATCCGGATAATTTTTAATATTTTCAAATTGTTTGTAGCTAAATTCATTTAAAATCTGCTGTTTTGATGGTAAAAAGTATTTTTCTGATTGAAAATATCCCTCAATAAACACATCACGCTTCGTATTTAAACGATATGGTAAATACCCATTTTCGCAATAAATAATGCCACATTTGTTTAATAATTTCGCCCATTTTTTTTCATATGCATATTTTCCTGGATAATCTTTTTTTAACCAATTATACGCAAATAAGGTTCTTAATCTTCTTCTCCAGCGATATTTTGGTGAATTTACAAACATATTTTCATGAATATACTCAACATCCGGCAAATCATAATGAACCAAAGAATTTTCCCAATTTGCTTTTAATACTTCTGAATCGTCAATTACAATCTTAGCCTGTCCTTTATATTCATTCCATAATTGTTTGGCAAAGGCGTACATAAACAACTGATTTCCAATTCTTCCTTTTAGCAAAACATATATTTCCTTTTTTTTATGCATATGATACATCTCCTTATTGTACGTTATCCCATCTATGCGTTTCAAAATTATATTTCTTAATCACTTTTGCAGGATTTCCAACTGCTATGCAAAACGGTGGAATATCTCGGGTCACCACACTGCCTGCTCCTATAATTGTTCGTTCTCCAATATTCACTCCTGGCAAAACACAAACTTTTTCTCCTAACCAGCAACCATTTCCTATCGATACGTTTTTTACGGAAAGAGGCTGATTACTGTAGGACAGCTCACTTTCTGGATTCATTCCATGATTTTCATTTGAAATCATTACATCACTGGCAATCAATACATCATCACCAATTTCAACAACACCCTCAGGTCCTGATAAAACAGTAAAACGATATCCAATATAACAGTTTTTTCCAATTTGAATTTTACCGCTATTTTGATTATTTGTTTTGTAACATTGCAACCGAACATACTTATTGATTTTTGTATTGTCACCAATTTCTATATATTCACAACCATCAATCTCAACGATTGGATTTAATATACAAGCCAGTTTCCCATAAGTTTTAAATTTCTTCTGTAACCGAAAGGAAATTACTTCTCTTTTTATAATAATATGCCATAAAAAGTGTCCTATTCTTTTAAATATATCGAACATATTCCACCATCCATTTTTGTCAACTGTTTACGCATCAGCAATACTAAAAATTTTTAAACCGCAATAAGCACTTCAAAAATAATATAAGATTTTGTTTATTTACCTTGAGAAAACTTTTTCCATATACACTTTTTATAAGTTGAAACCATTGACTAAATCTGCAAACTTTAACTTTATTGTAATAGTCTCTAATGATAAATTCCATTTCATCATAAGCATTTCCGCCTTTTCCAATATCCGCTGAATAATTGTCTGCAACCATAACAACCAAAGAAATAAAGTCTGAATATTCTAAATTTGTATGTTCTGATTGATAATACTCAACAAATTGCTCTTTGTGTTTTCTTTCTAAATCAGTAGATTGTATATAATCAGTTTTTACACGATTTGCACATGCAATTAATGTTTCTTTTTTCTTATTGGAAATAGAATTTCCATGTATCCGGTACGCCATCAAACGTTCTGGTAAAATATAAATCTTGCCATTTTGAGCCATTTTGGTAATCGCTTGATAATCTTCGGCTAGCTCAGCAGGTCCATATTGAATATTTGCATCATCATATGCACTTTTTCGAAACATAATTGAAGAATGAGTAAAATGAAAATTACCAAAATGCAAACTGAACTTTAATGTGCTACTTGTTAATTCATTCAATTTTTCAAACGGAACAAACTGATCACCTTCTATATTATCCCTACATGTTCCACACATAATATATTCTGTATGTTCTTCCAAAAAATCCACTTGTTTTTGCAATCGTTCAGGATAACTAATATCGTCAGAATCCATCACTGCAATATATTTTCCAGACGAACACGCAATTGCTTTATTCTGAGATGCAACAATTCCAATATTTTCTCCATTGTCAATAAAATGTAATCTTTCATCGGAAAATTTTTTAATTATATTTACTGTATTGTCCTTTGATCCATCATCAATAAGAATTAGTTCAAAATCAGATAATGTTTGATTTAAAACGCTTTTTATCGCATCCTCTAAATATGCTTCGCTATTATATGTTTTCATAACAACAGATACTGTTGGATTTTGTTTACTCATTCGATTTTACCTTCTTTTTGCAATACCCCGAATTTCACTTCTGCTTATTCTTACGTATGTTGTTTCGAGCATTCCATTATTTATTCTCTCTATCTAGAATCTTTGTTATCTTTTCGTTATTACCCCAGATTGCTTTTGAATCATATGGTCTATCCGGAAATGCTCCATATTTTAATTTTATATCATAACCATTTTCTTTAATAAATTGTTCTACTCTATCTGCCAATTTCATAGGTTTTCCCGAACAACAGTTAATGATACCTGTGATTTCGTTTTGTGAAATTGCTGTTGCAATCTGATGACAAAAGATATCATAATCAATAAAATCATACTGATTTTCGCCTGTCGTAAATGGAAACTCATTTTGCCCCATCTTCGCAGCAGTTGTAATTTTAGAAAAAATAGAACAACCAAACTCAGAATTACCTACAATATAAAATCCTCTTAACCATAACAAATCAAATTGATATTCTTTTGCAAGAAGTTCCACACTTTGGCGCAATGCATTTTTACTAATTCCATACAAACTCTGAGGATTAGTCGGAGTATATTCAGAAATACTTCCCTCAAAGAAACCAACTTCATGCATGCTTCCCATTATGGCAATTCTCTTTACACCGCTTTCTGCAAGTGATTTTATGAAAGCGTAATGCTTGTGCAAATCCGTCATATGATTCAGTGAATTATGTTTAAATCCATCTCTCCACGCTAAATGGATCACGCACTCTGGCTTTTCAAAAAAATCATAAGGATCAGAAATATCAAAAAGATTGGATGTTATTTTGATTGCTTTCTCATTAACATTATTTAAACTAAAATCTGTTGCAACAACATCATGTCCAGCTTTTACCAACTCATCCACTACACCTTGTCCTATATAACCATTTGCTCCTGTTACTAAAACCTTCATACGCTACCTCCTATTAACCATCTGTCAGCTATAACCGTAACCCTATACTATATAATTTTAGAATAACGCTGTATCCTTAGGTTACTCTATCTGTTGCAAATAAAATAAAACAATACTATTATCTGTTTATTAATTTTTTATATAGTTCCATATATTTTTTACTGATACCATTAATTTCGAAATGTTCCATGGCATATTTTTGAATTTCTTTATTATCAAATTCATGCATCTGTTCTATCATTTTAACCATTCCATCTTTCAATGCCACTGCATTTGCTCTCTCTACAATCAATCCAGCATGTTCCGGAACCAAAGAATCCACACCTCCGGAATTTGTTCCTAATATAGGTTTTCCAAGCAACATTGCTTCCTCCACAGAAACTCCACTACATTCATTTAGACTTGACGATACAAAGAAATCCATTTCCTCTTCAATCTCATATAAAGTGTCTCTATCACATTTACCATAAAAAATACACTCTTTTTCAAGACCTAATTTTTTCGCCATATCTTTAAAATAATCTAAATATTCGCCACCACCAATATGATGAAGTATAATTTTCTTTCCTTCCTCTTTTGACATCTGTAATGCTTCCAACAAATATGGCATACCTTTTACCTCTTTATCATAAAGCATTGCCACAATCACTGCATTCACATATCCTTCTTTATAATACTTTTTATCCTTCTTTTGAGGTTTTGGCATAATAATTCCATTATAAATTGTCCCAAAACATGCTTTTGGAAATGCGTTCTGCAACTCTTTCTTAGAAAACTCAGATACACAAATATTGGCATTACTGTTTTTAAATGCTCTTTTACTCAAAACACGACTCAGCCCATATTTATCTGCTCTGCTAAGTGCAAGCGGCGAATGCTCAGTTATAACCAATGGTAATTTATATTTTTTAGCAAAACGTACACTAAGAGCTCCTGCACCTGCTGCACAATGGGCATGAATAACATCCGGCTTAAAATCCTCCATAATCTTTGCCATAGAAACATTGGTTGTTTTAAAATTATACAGTTTCTTTCCTGGAATAAACTTACTCCTATAAGTAAGTACTCCCCATTCCTGCTTTTTCGTAAACTCATCGCCAATTTGCTGATCATATGGAAAATAAATGGCAACATTACAACCGTTTTCTATTAAATTTAAAGCTTGTTCATAATGAAATACACCTGCTTCCAAAGTGTCATTTCCCTGTTTTGTACACCAGGTAACTACCATTAATACATTCACTTTTTTTCCTCCATGCATAAAAACTTTGTAATATACCATGATAAGGCATTTTCAACACATACTTCATTGTAGGATAAAAAAACAAAACAATGATTAAAATGAATTGATACAATTTATCACATGATTTATTTCCTCTTTTGTCATTCCATAATACATTGGCAAACTAAGCTCTGTTTCACTAATTTCTTCTGCTAATGGCAAAGAGCCTTTCGAAATATTCAACTCTTTATATGCACCTTGTAAATGCATAGGAATTGGATAATGCTTATTTGTCATAATCCCATTATCTTGCAAATGCTTTTCTAATCGTTCACGCTCATTACATCTGATTGCAAAAATATGATATACATGTTTTGCATAATCAAGTTCCTTTGGAAGAATAATTTTATCATTGTGAATTCCTTCCATATAGACTTTTGCTGTGTTTCTACGGTCTTCTGTCCAACGATTTAAATTTTTAAGTTTGATACGTAAAAACGCAGCTTGCATTTCATCTAATCTTGAATTATTACCCATGTAAACATGATGATACTTATAATCTGAGCCATAATTTCCCAATGCCCGAACTTTATCTGCTAATTCTTTATCATTCGTCACAACAGCTCCGGCATCTCCAAGTGCACCTAGATTTTTGCCAGGATAGAAACTAAAACCTGCTGCATTTCCTAAACCACCAATCTTCTTACCATTGTATAATGCACCATGTGCTTGTGCAGCATCCTCGATTACTCTTAAATTATATTTCTCAGCCAATACAAGAATTGGATCCATATCTGCCGGCTGCCCATATAAATGCACCGCCATAATAGCTTTTGTTTTTGGAGTAATTTTTTCTTCAATCTTTTCAGGGTCTATATTGTAAGTAATTATGCTTGGTTCTACAAAAACCGGCGTAGCTCCTGTATAAGAAACTGCTAAAGCTGTAGCTATATAAGTATTAGAAGGAACAATAACTTCATCACCTTCTTGGATGCCATATGCCTTCAAAATCAAAAATAACGCATCTAACCCATTACCACAACCTACACAATATTTTGCATCACAATAAGCAGCAAATTCTTCTTCAAAATCTTCAACTTCGCTACCTTGGATAAACCAATTTTTTTCATACACTTCTTTAAATTTAGCTAAAATTTCATTTTCTATTTCATCATGCATCTTATTGAATGTTGCAAATTCTACTCTCATCTTATTTCTCCTTTAGATATCCATACCATTCTAAATCTTCTAGCTTGCCTTTTATACAAATATGTTTTTTTGCAATGCCTTCTAATTCAAATCCCATTTTATTATAAAACTTTTTTGCTCTCACATTTGAAGGAATAACATTTAAATAAACTTTTTCCAATTTCAACTCTTCAAATGCATATGTCAAGATTTGTTTGGTTCCAAAAGCGGAAGCACCTGTACCAATAGAATCGCCATGCATAGAAATTGCATATTCCGCGTTTTTATCCGTTATATTGATATGTTTTAAACTTACAGTCCCTAAATACATATCTTTATCATCACATATTGCTCGGTGAACATTTAAAGATTCGTCTTTATTTGAACTATCTATAAAGTTTTCACAATCTTCCAAAGTCTTTTCTGCAAAATTTTGCGCAAGATAACATGTAACTGTTTCGTCATGCATCCATTCAAGCATTCTTATTGCATCTTTTTTTTCCAGTTTTCTAATATGCAACTTTTTCACCTTCTCCTACTTTAAAAGTATTGTCAGAAAAGACTGACATATCGTTTTATTTTGAAATAGATTTCAAAAATTCATCATAATCTCTGATATAATCATCTTCATTGTACACTTCTGATGCTAATACCATAAGCACAGCATCTTCTGAAAAATCATACATTTCTCTCCAAATATCATTTGAAATATATAACCCTTCGTAAGGTTTTTCCAAAGATACAACCTTTTTCTCTTTTCCATTATCCATCAGTATTTTACAAGAACCATGAATACAGATTAATATCTGTTCTAACTTTTTATGTGCATGGAACCCCCTTCTGACTCCTGGTTTTGTATCATACATATAATACACTCTTTTTATCTCAAATGGAATGTCGTTGTGTTCTTCCAGTGCTACAAGCATTCCTCTTTCATCTCCATGCTGTTGAAATGCATACTTTATTACCTGCATTACACATCCTCCTATCGTTACCTGTGTAAATCCCATCTTACGAATTCGATTTTATTATTGCCTCGTAATTAGCAACATCATCCTTTGTTGCCTTTCTTGTTTTTCTTTCATTAAAATATAATTTCACTAAAAATAAAAGGAAACTTGGTTTTTTCATCACTTTTTTAATGATTGTTTTCTTACTTGGAACTCCCATTTGATGAACAAATTGGTAAGCCTCTTTTTCGTTATTGAGATAATTTTCATAAACTAATCTATTTTCATTTCTTAATATGTTGTTCCACTTAGAATTTCCTGAAGTAGATATTCCAGAACCACATTCATACCAAATGATATCTTTTTCTAAATAGTCAACAGAAATACCATCATAAACCATACAAATCACACTAATATCCTCTGCATATAAAACATATGGACTAATCTGTGTTGCATATTTTAAAATACACTCTCTTTCAAAAGCAAAACAAGCACCTAAAATGTAATCCTGAAAATAAATATAATTTTTCTTTATTATTTTTTTATTGTTGGTTTTGTATGGTTTAAGGTCAACAGGATTTTGTTTTCCTTTCAATTGCAATTTTCCATTTTCTTCATAATAGTACACTGCATTTCCGAAACAAACTTTTGATTTATATTCATCCATATATTTTACAATGGAATACAATACATCTTTGCTATATAAATAATCCCCCGGAGAAATATCTTTTACATATTTTCCTTGTGCCACCAATAGCCCGGATATAAAGTTTTTAACAGTACCACCATTTTTTTCATTTTTCACAAACACAACATTTTTAATGTTCTGATCATTTAACCATTGTCTTATTTCACTAAAATATTCTTTTTTTGAACCATCATCTGCAATTATTATTTCATATTTACAATTTTCCTGACGAATAATCGAATTAAGCGTATTCTTTAATGATTGTGTATCAGGTTCATAACATAATACAACTACAGACATATCATATTTCACGTGTCTTCCTCCTAAACTCAAAAATGTCCTTATGAAAAAACGGTAAAAAACTTATACCTTTACCCATTCATTTAAAACTGTATCAAACTTTTTAATTATTTTTGCAGGATTTCCTGCAACCATTGTATTACTTTCCACATCCTTATTTACAACAGAATTTGCCCCTACAATCACATTATCTCCAATAGTAACTCCTGGAAGAATTTTAACCCCAATACCCAAAAAGCAATAATTGCCTATAGACGTTTTCTTTATTTCCAAAGGTTCTACCATAATGTTCTTATTAATACCAGTTATCTTATGATTACAATCTGCAATATAAACATCTGCTGAAATTACACAGTCATGTCCTATATTTAACTGGTTCGCAGCAATGATATGACACCTTTGTTCTATAGAAGAATGATTTCCTATATTGAGACACCCTTGACAATTTTTATTCTCCCACTGTCTAATTACTTCAATTCTTGCATGATGAAGAATGCTACAATGGTCGCCTATATTTATATATTTTTTTCCAATAATCCGCATAGGTTTTAAAAGATAAGAACACGATCCTATATGTCCGTATCCATGAAAAAATAACATATTTCTAATTCTCATAGCGGATGCAATTATCATTTCTTTCCTATTAGCCATTCTTCATGCCTCTCTATTCATTAATCATCTGATTTATCCAACTTTGTAAGCTATATTTTTCAATCATCTCTTGTTCCAATTCATAATATGGGGTTGTAAAAAAACTTTCTTCTACTTCTGGATTTTTACGGTCAACAATACAGATATTCGAAGGATGATAAAAATCATATTCTGCAACACTAGCATTCGTGGTAATCATTTTTGTCTTTGATGCCAATGCTTCAAAAGTCCGAAGTGTCAAACCGTTTTGAGTACCAAATTGTACATCCAGCGTAACCTTTGATTTTTTCATTATTTCAGCACAGGTTTCAAACGGCATCCCCTTAATATGTATATACCTAAATCCCATCCATTTTTTTCTCCAAGGATTAATCCAACTA
>CADBNB010000231.1 GCA_902795895.1 uncultured Lachnospiraceae bacterium
CTTTTTAGGTGCTTTCTTTGGTGTGTTGATTGTTGGAACGGTAAATGGTGTTATCATAGGTGTGGTATTATCATTTATTGATGTGTTAATCCGTACTACAAAGACTCCGTACACGTTAGTTGGTGTGATACCAGGAAAAAGTGGTTTTCACAGTTTGGAGCGAAATAGTGGTGCTAGAGAAATCAAAGAAACCGTAATCTTTCGTTTCCGTGGAAGTTTGTTTTTCGCCAATGTAGAGCGTTTTGAAATGGAACTGGAAAAAGCCATAAAGCCAGATACAAAATATGTAATCATAGATGCCGGTGGTATCAATGATATCGACATGTCAGCCTGTGATGAATTGGTGCGCATCAATGAAAAATTTAGAAATCGCGGCATTGTATTTTATATGACGGAGCATCAGGGTACGGTAAATGACCAATTAAGACAGTACGGAGCAGAATGCCTTATTGAAGAAGGTGTGGTTCGTCGTACTATATCAGCAGCACTTCGGGATGTGCATTTGTATCCGCCGTATCCTTTGGTGGAAAATACAAAAGAACATGTAGATAAGGTAATGGAATTTGGAAACAGAAGTCTTATGGAATTTGAATGGGCTTATGGAAAAGATGCCAATCAATACATGGAATTGTATGCAAAGAGCATTATCGAAAATCTTACAGAGCAGGATCTTGATAATTTGTCAAATGGTTGGTATGTGGAACATAATAAGAAAAAATGCTGGAAAAAGCTTGGACATGTGGATGAGGAAATTCTTTTGTATCATCTGGAAATTCATTTGAAAGAAATGGCTGAGAAACTTGGAAAAAGCCAGTTGCAGATAGAAGAAGTGCTGGAACGAAGAAGAGAAGTAATTACCGAGCATTTGAAAGAAAGAGATGGTGCTTTGTATGAGCATCTTTTGAAAAATGTTACTAAGATGGAACAGCGTTTCCAAAAAGAGAAACCAATGCTTTACGAGGAGATTATTAAAGTTCGAAGTGAACTAAAAAAGAAAAAGGAAGAGGAGAAAGAACAATGAGAGTAGGAATGGGATATGATGTTCATAAGTTAGTAGAAGGAAGAAAGTGTATTATCGGTGGAGTGGATATTCCACATGAAACCGGACTTCTTGGACATTCAGATGCGGATGTATTATTGCATGCAATTATGGATGCATTGTTAGGAGCAGCAGCACTTGGGGATATTGGAAAACATTTTCCTGATACGGATCCAAAATATAAAGGTGCTGACAGTTTGCAGTTATTAAAGTATGTAGGAGAACTTTTGGATGAAAACAGATATGTGATTTCAAATATCGATGCTACAATTATTGCACAGGCACCAAAAATGTTGCCACATATTCAAAAGATGAGGGAAAACATTGCAAATGCATTAGAGATTGACGTAAATCAGGTAAATGTGAAGGCTACCACAGAAGAAGGCCTTGGATTTACCGGTAAGAAAGAAGGAATCTCTTCCCAAGCAATTTGTCTGATTGAGGAAATGAAGGATTTCTTTGTTGCATCTTCGGATACGACTGGTTGCGCAGGATGCGCCGGATGTAAAAAGAATAATTAAAATAGGGAATGAAAAAACAGTAAAAAAGAAATAGGCTATGAAGTTTGGGAAAATCCAATTTTCATAGCCTATGTTACATATGATTTAATGAATTCTTGAAAGAATATATTCTTCAAACTCATCAATTGGCATAGGATTGTGATAAAGGAAACCTTGGGCGATATCGCAGCCAAATTCTTTTAGCTGTTCTGCCTGTAATGTAGTTTCCACACTTTCGGAAGCAACCGAAAGATGCAATTCCTTTACCATTTCGATAATCTTCTTAAAGATGATACGCTCTTTTTCTTTTTGGATTTTACCACTAAAGAAAGCAGTATCTAACTTAACTCCTTGAATTGGTAAGTCTTTCAGACTGTTGATGGCTGAGTATTCTTTGCCGAAATCGTCCAAAACAATCTTAAATCCAAGATCGCTAAGTTCCTGAACAAGGAATGATGTAGTATCCGGTGACTGCACAAATACTTTTTCGCTGATTTCAAGCTCTAAGTAATTGATTGGAATAGAATACTGTGTCATCAATTCCAGCAAACGTTCCACAAAGTTGGATGTACGTAAATGACATCCGGAAATATTGAAGGAAACAGGTAGAATTGGCAAATCTTTTGCCATCCACTGTTTGATGATTCGCAAAGTCTGCTCAATCATGTAGAAATCAAGTTCTACAATGAATCCATTTTCCTCTAATACAGGGAAAAATTCTTCTGGTATCAAAGCTGAACTGTCAGGTTTATTCCAACGAGCCAATACTTCCATACCGATTAGCTGCTCTGTATGAAGAGAATATCTAGGCTGAAGATAAGGAATGATTTCACCTTTTTTCATTGCCTGGTCGATATTTGCTTCAATTAATAAATGCTTTTTTGCGCTGATTTCCATGTTTGCGTCATATAGAGCATAGTGACTAAGCTCGGAAACATTTTTTGTAGATTTACGTGCGTAGTTTGCTTTGTCAATCATCTGTGCAATGTCTGTCTCACCTTTTTTCGCTAAGTATACACCACATGTAAAGTTGAAACGGAAATAGTCTTCCACGCTCATATTTGTACCGCTGAAATGATTTTTTAATACGCTAAAACGCATTGCCAAATCCTGTGCACGCTCAAAATTTACAAGAGTAATAAACTCATCATTTGCAACGTGACAACAAAGTTCGTTTTCTTGTTTTTCTTCTTCCAAAACTCTTGAAAAATATCTTAAAATCTTATTTCCAATCGTGAAACCGTAGTTTGCATTGAAGATTTTGAATGAGTTAATATCAAAATAAATTACTGCAAAGTGACGGGCATCTAAACCGTTATTAAGAAGCTTTTCTCCTTCAGAAATGAAAGCAGGAAGAGAAAGCAATCCTGTTAACTGATCGTAATCTTCATGACTTGTTGTACGGGCAGCTTCCGAAGAAATAGTAGTGTTATTTTTGAAACTACCGTATGCTTCACTACCGTTTCCGCCTTTTGATTTCATGGAACGGAGTGCAACATTTGCTCTCAAAAGCATGATTTCAAATGTGAAGGTTGGATCTTTCGTAGTAAAGTAACCAATACTACATGTAACTTTCATATCCGGATTATCTTTAAATTCAATTTTCTGAATCAAATCACAAATAAGCTCTGTAGTCTTTTGAAGATCATGTGTTGTTTTAATCTCAGGAAGAAATACAACAAACTGGTCTGCGTCTACACGACCGGTACTGTATCCCGGAAATACTTCCTGAATGATACGCGCAGTCTGTGTAAGAATTTCTTCGGATACCAGCTGACCATAGCGGTCGGTAAGTATCTTGAAACGGTCTAAGTCAATAAGCATCAACGCTGCTTCTTGATTTTCTGATAACTGAGGTAAAATGCCATTTACGTGATCTGCCAATGCTGTAATGTTGTTTAACTTTGTTAAGTTGTCACGCTGGGCCTCTTCCTGCAGTTTTAAAAATTGCTGTTTGCTTGAATCAATATCAATGGTTTTACCGATAATCTGATATGGTTTTCCGTTATCGTCAAACATCACAACGCCCTGCAAACGGTACCAGGTATAGATACCAATATTGTTGAGCATACGAATTTCAACTTTTAAATCTTTCTTCGAAGTTCTTGAAAACTGTATTGCTTTGAAAAATGTATTCTGGTCATCCACATGAATGATGTTACGATCTTTTACGTAAGTCAAAAAGTTTCGTACTTCATCTTCGTTACTAAATGAAGTATCTAACTTTCCAGAACGACGCATTATATCTGCATGAATGTCATACTCCCAAAGTCGCTCGTTTGTCAGCTCTGCAAGAATCTGAGATTTCTTTTGGAATAATTCCAGATGTTTTTCGTATTCTTTCTGCATTGTGTAATCAACTTCTACACATAGAAATACCTGTTCATCATCATCTGAATCAATAAGGCTGCCGTTGATATGCGACCAGCGTATCTGACCAGATTTATGAATGATACGGTATTCCGTTGAGAGAGTACTATGCTCTCTGACAGCTGTTTTTATCTGTTCCTGAAGCTTTGGTACATCTTCTGGAACTACAAGACCAATACAGATATTTCCGAATAATTCTTCATATTCTAAACGGGAATACCCTGTAATTTCAAAAAATGTATTATTTGCATACAAAATTTTATAATCAGACAAACGTACTTTAAATACTCCACCTGGAATATTGTTTGAAATAACATCTAAATCCTGTTTTGATTTTGCTAAATCCTGATAAGATACCTTCATGGATGTAATGTCAATACAGGAACAAAGGTAAGCAATCCTTTGGTTATTGGCTGTCATCTGTCCTTTAATCAGCAACCAGCGGATACTGCCGTCTTTTTTGATGATTCTGTACTCGAAACGAAGTGCAGTTCCCATATTTAACTGTCTGGCAACTGAGGCTTTAAAACGCTGTGCATCATCTGGATGGATACGTGCGAGGGCATTTGAGCCAAATTGTTCCGTGTATTCTTCCTGTGTATATCCGTGAAGTGTATAAAAATATTC
>CADBNB010000232.1 GCA_902795895.1 uncultured Lachnospiraceae bacterium
ATATGACGGGCTGGAAGTCTGATAGATACTTAAAAATTTCTGAATTTTCTGAACATTTACCAAATCTCCCTGTATATGTAACAATGCGCTCTGTGTCAGTGATGGCAAGGTTTTATGGACACTTTCAATAACAATATCAGCCCCATGTGAGATTGCCGACTGTGGAAAATGTTCTCCCATTCCTAAATGCGCCCCGTGTGCCTGATCTACAATGACGGGAACATTTCTCTTATGAGCCACCTTCACAATTTCTGAAATATCAGACAAAATTCCCTCATATGTTGGAGATGTTAAGACTAAAGTCCTAATATTTGGAAAAGTTATCAACATTTTTTCGATTTCACGCGCCCAAATACCACCATTTATCCCCAAAATGTGGGAGAAATGTGGATAGATGTAATGTGCACACAATTCATTCAAATACATAGCATGATAAACTGATTTGTGACAATTCCTTGCAACTAGTATTTCATCCCCACGGTTCGTGCATCCGCAAATGGCAGAAAGCAAACCGCTTGTACTTCCATTTATCAAAAGATGAGACTCTGCTGCTCCTCGAAATGCTGCAATTTCATCCATAGTTTCTTTTAATAGATTCTCGGCATCATGAAGATTATCAAAACCATCAATCTCCGTAATATCCATGGCAAACATATTCCAATCCGGCATCTTCTCCACATTTCTTTTGTGCCCCGGCATATGAAACGGATATAAATCACTATTTCCTAATTGAAGCAATTTTTCATACAATTTCTCCGCCATCATTAATTCCTTTCTAAAAAATCTACTGACAACACTTTTTAATCTAGTATACCCCATCCACTTACTTTATACAAACTCTTAAAATCTCCATATTTTAATGTCATTCACAATTGACTTTTTTCATTAAAATTTTTATAATTATAGATGTGTGCCCTCATAGTTAAATGGATATAATAAACCCCTCCTAAGGGTTAGTTGCAGGTTCGATTCCCGCTGGGGGTGTTAAATTGTAACACCAAACACAAGACTTGGGGAAGTTTTATTTTTATGTTAGAGCGTATAACGGGGGATTTTCTTATGATTTATCGATTTTTCAGACAAAAGCTACTAATTGGCTTACTTTCAGGTACGGTTGGATTCGTACTTCTACTTTATCTTGGATTTGTAATATTCTTTTCCAATCACTTTTTGTTTCACACACACATAAATGGTATTGACGTATCCTGCAAAACAGTGAGTGACGCTGAAAAGCTGTTATCCGAGGAAGTTGCGACTTACAAGCTCACCATAAATGGTAGAAAAGATATAACTGATACAATTTACGCCAGAGACATTAATTTAACATACACACGGAATGATGATATTTCAAATTACATGAAAGCTCAATCGGCTTTTTCTTGGATTTCCAGTGCTTTTAAGAAAACGATTAATGATACTTCATCTTGTGTATCTTACGACGCTTCATCCTTAAAAAGCAAATGTAAATCCCTTGCATTTTTCCAAAAAGAAAACATTTCAAAACCGAAAAATGCAACGATAGCATATTTAGAAAACAGTGGTTTCCAGATTGTTTCTGAAGACTATGGTTCAAAACCTATTACTTCCAATGTTTTATCTACCATCACCTCTTGTGTAGATAATCTTCAGGAAGATGTAGATTTAGAAGCAAACGAATGTTACCTTGCCCCTGACATCATCAGCGATGCACCGATACTTACAAATTTATATGAAAAGCTTTCCAAATATTCATCTGCTTCCTTAACTTACACCTTCGGCGACAATGTGGAAGTATTAGATGTTTCTGTTTTTCATGATTGGCTTAAGATTTCGCCTAAAAAAGGCACTATTACAGTAAAAAAATCGAAAGTTGAAGAATATGTAAAAAAACTTGCCGCCAACTACAACACCTATGGAAAAAAAAGAACGTTTAAAGCCTCTACCGGTAATAAAGTTTCTGTCAGTGGTGGAACATATGGCTGGCTCATAGACCAGGAAAAAGAAACAAAACAAATCATAAAATGCATCAAAAAAGGTGTCATAAAAGATAAAACACCTGCCTTTACCAAAAAAGCAAGTTCCTTTGGATCATATGACTGGGGAAAGACTTACGTTGAGATTAATTTAACCGCACAACATTTGTGGTTTTATAAAAAAGGAAAACTTGTCATCGACTCAGATTTTGTATCCGGAAATGTAAGACGCGGAAATGCAACACCTTCCGGTGTATATTACGTAATTTTCCGCGAACGTGACGCAATTTTAGGCGAACGCTCAAAACAGTCTTACCGTACTCCGGTTTCTTACTGGATGCCTTTCAATGCCGGTATCGGTATGCATGACGCAACATGGCGCAGTAAATTTGGCGGAAATATTTATCAGACGGCTGGTTCACATGGTTGTATCAATCTTCCATTTTCATCAGCAAGAACCATTTTTGAGAACATAGAATCAGGAACACCAGTAATTTGTTATTTTGATAGCAACTACAATCCCTCTCAGTTGGAAGAAAAAGATACCCTGAAAAAGAAAAATGAGAAATCAAAAAACGAAACCAAAAATAAAACAGATGATTGAATTTAAACAATTTCATTCTTGAATAAAGAACATTGCTCAATTCGAAACTCAAGAAACTTCGTTTCAAAAACAAAAAGCCCATATTGACAGATAATCAATGAGATTATGTCAATATAGGCTTCTTTTTATGTAATTTTTTCTCTCACAAATCCCTGCATCCATATACTTCCTTTAAATCTGGCTCCTACCATTGGAACACCAAGCAAATCCTTCTTATTCATACAAAGGTTAAATATCATGTCATTGCACTCCAAAGTCATGACATAAAGCTCTTCCTGCGTCATAGGATTGACCACTTCGCTGTACTCCTTTATGGTAGCTAAAATCGAATAATTGTCCGACTCAGAGCCATATGGAATAAATGTATTCTCAACAATGGAATATAAGTCTTCATTATGTACACGTCTGGAAACCATAGCATAAATATCAATATCCTCTATGGTTAAACTGTCTATCGCTTCCTGATTCCCTTGTTTTGCCTCAGCGATTAACCTCTTTCTCTGTGCACTGTCTGCTCTACTGTGTCTTAATTGACGCTCACTTTGTTCCAAACCTAAAATAATTTTTCCATCCACGGAAAGTGCCGACATAGATACATGAACATCCTTTGCCACTCCCTCAATCATCTTTCCATTCTGAATGAAACCGGCTATATTTTGTAAATAGAAAATCATGGACACCCCAAAACGCATATCATCATACATTCCGGTATATGCATCCGTATCTACCCTCTTATTAATGCATACATCATCGGTGGCGCTTACAAAGTTTCCTCTGCAATAAGGAAAATAATGCCCCAAATAGAAAAAACCTTTTTCATCATACTCACCAACAATGCCAATACCGATATCTTTCATAAAATCTTTTTTTAATTCTGCCAGCTTTATCTTATTTCCCAACTCTCTGGTAGTTTTCTCTGTTGGCTGATTCATCACGATTCCTAGGATTTTTTCAAAATCTGAACGATTCTTCACATTACTAAATCCGATTGCACGAAGATAACTATGCATTTCATTCACCTCCCCTTTCATACACTATGTTCACCCGAAGTCTTTTTATACAAGCATTTCGAGAGAACAATATACTAAAACGCCGAAAAATAAATATACAATAAAATCATTAACATATTTCTATTATCTATCTTTCGGCAAACTAGTACTAATTACCTAGATTAATAATACCATATTTCTCCTTTTCCGTACAGTAAAAGATTCACAATTATTTGCTTAAATTAGAAAAATTACCTGCATTGCGCGCCACTTCATTACAAACTATAATCACCTCATAACAAAGAGTTTTGCTTGCAAAACTCTAGCGCGACCGCGGTATTGCGCAGCAATTAACTCCATCTCCGCGGTCTGCGCATCCTC
>CADBNB010000233.1 GCA_902795895.1 uncultured Lachnospiraceae bacterium
ACCGTGTACGCACTGCGGGAATGTCGTTATCCAAGAAAAATCTATCTCGAAATTCTTGTATAAAAAGACTCCGAGAGAACATTAAAATGTGTTGGAGGAAAAAAATGCAGGAAGAAAAAAGTAATGTAAAATTTGCGCGAACGTCTCTAATTTTTGGAGGAATTGGCTTTGTGACTTCATTGTTTTATGGAGGAATATTTGGAATTATAGGTTTAGTTTATGGTTGCTTTGCATTGGGATATAAAATGGAGGGCAAAAATATGGCCATCGCAGGAATTGCTATGTCGGTAATGGCAATCCTTATTACGGCATTGATGGTTCATTCAGCAAGTGTACTTATAAGTTCCGGACAGGTTGATCAGGAACAGTTGCGCCAATTGATGGACAAGTTTAACACAACAGGAAAATAGCAAGATGAAATAAAGTGTTTTTATGGAAATTTGGGAGGAGAAAAATGCAAAATAATATTCAATTGGGACCTGTGACGATTCATATGTACGGTGTTATGATTGCAATCGGAATTTTAGCGGCGGTTTTTGTGGCAACAAAGAGAGCCAAAAAACTAGCACTGAATGAGGATATGATTTATAATATTCTATGGATGGCTCTTATAGGTGGATTTTTAGGATGTCGCATTGTTTACTATTTAACAATGATACCAGACATTATGAAAAAGCCTTCAATTTTGTGGGACTTTAACACTGGATATGTAGTTTATGGTGGAATTATTGGAGGAATACTTGCCAATTTCATCTATTTTAAGATTAAGAAATTAGATTTTTTGGTATACTTTGACCTTGTTATGCCAGAAATCTCTTTGGCGCAGGGATTTGGACGAATTGGCTGCTTTTTTGCCGGATGTTGTCATGGAAAAGCCACGGATTCTCCGATTGGATTTACCTATACCCATTCAGAGTATGCACCGGTAGGAGTTTCCATCTATCCGACGCAGATTATTTCCAGTCTGGGAAATTTTTCGATTTTTCTTTTGCTAGTGATGTACGCAAAGAAGAATAAAGCAAAGGGAACCGTAGCATCCCTTTATATGATGTTATATAGTGCCGGACGTTTCTTTGTAGAATTTTTGCGTGGAGATGAAGGACGAGGATTTATTGGCGTATTGTCAACTTCACAGGCGATTGCCATTGGTATGTTTACATTTGGATTTGGAAGTTATATTGTATTTACAATGAAGAGTGACAAGGCAGAAGAAACTGATGCTGAAAGTAATCACATTTCAGTGACAGAAACTGATGCTGAATGTAATGACAGCTCGGTGACAGAAATGGTCGATAATAGTATTAGTGAAACCTTAACAAATGCAGAGGAAGAATAGATGATAAGAGAAGGCAGTCTTGAAGAAATATCTGACGGAAAAAAATATAGAGCAAATGACATGGTGAGGGCAAATTGTCTGGATTGTAAAGGGTGTTCTGATTGTTGTCATGACATGGGCAACACGATTCAATTAGATCCAAGAGATATTTGTGAATTGAATGTTGGTCTGGAAGCTACGTTTGAGGAGCTTATCCAAAAAGAATATGTGGAGTTAACTGTGGTGGATGGACTTATTTTGCCAAATCTTAAGATGGATATTAAGACAAAAGCCTGTAAATTTCTGAGTAAAAATCAGAGATGTACGATACACAGTTTTCGTCCTGGAATCTGCAGATTATTTCCTTTGGGCAGGGTGTATGAAAATAGAGATTTTTCTTATTTTTTGCAGACAAATCAATGCTCCATGAAAAACAGGGCAAAAATAAAAGTAAGTAAGTGGGTGGATGTTCCACATTTTGAGAAATACGAAACCTATGTAAAAACGTGGCATTACCTGTTGAAGGATATTGAGCAGTGGCTTTTAGAAAATGGTAGCGAAAATACGCAACAAATGGCGTCAACTGTGTTAAAATATTTCTATATGGAACTGTATTCAAAAGATGGTTTTTATGAAGAATTTGCAAGTAGGGAACAGAAGTTTCGAAAAGCATTTCAACTATGTTAAAATGTTTTCTCGGAGTTTTTTATACAAGCATCCAAGAGAATATAAAAATAAAAAGAGGAGGGGTTATATGCAGTATATTGTAAAGTGTTTGGTAATTTGTACAGTTGATATTATTTTGGGGGCATTTCTTGGAATGATTATTAGTATTGGAAATGGGATGATGCATGGATATGAGCAGCCGCTTATGGGGTGTGTAGTTTTTTATGGAACTATTGTGGCTGGGTTTATATATTGTTTTTTATTAAAAAAATTTGCATTAGGCGAAGAACTATCCATTTATCTTCCTGCGATTTGTTTGATGATTGGTATTTATATAGGGTATACATGTAATGTGTATACCGTTTAAAATGATGAAATATACGAAATGAACAAAAAAAAATAAAAAAAAGAAGTAATATTGTGAAAATGCCAAAAAGATGTTTTTCAATCAAGTATTTCGACAGAAATACTTGATTTTTTTTTCTAATAATGATAAATTGTAGTGTGCGTGTTTGAGATGATAAGAATTTGTAATTAATTATTAACAAATACGTAATAAAAGTAAGGCACATTTTGTACAGTGTGAAGAGAAAAAAAGGAGAAGATAGTTATGAAGAAGAAAGTAATTGCTAGCGTATTGGCAATCGCACTTGTAGCAACAGCAGCAGCAGTTCCAACTGTAAAGGCTGACAACACGGCTGGATCAGCAGTAACAGGATCAGCAGTAACAGGATCAGCAGTAACAGGATCAGCAGTAACTGGATCAGCGGTAACAGGATCAGCAGTAACTGGATCAGCAGTAACAGCAACACCAGCAGTAACAACAGCACCAACAGCACCAACAGTAACAACAGCACCTGCAGTAACAACAGCACCTGCAGTAACAACAGCTCCAGCAGCAACAGCAACACCTGTAGTAACAGAGACTCCAGTTGCAACAGTTGCACCTACAGCAACTCCAGTTGTAACAAAGAAGCCAGTTGTAGCTAAGAAGAAGACTGTAACATTAAAGATTAAGACAGCTAAGAAGAACGCTAAGAAGATCGTTGTAAAGACTACAAAGGGTGCTAAGCTTGTAGTTAAAGTTGGTAAGAAGAAATACACAGTAAAGAAAGCTTCTAAGACAACAGTTACAATCAAGTTAAAGAAGAAACTTAAGAAGGGTGATAAGATTGTTATCACAGCTTCAAAGAAGAACTACAAAACTAAGAAGGTTACAAAGAAAGTTAAATAATTGACTTTGCCTGTAATCAATGTTCGAGAGAACTGAGAAAAGTGTAGTATTGAATTAGGTCTCAGGAGATTTTCTCCTGAGACCTTTTTATGTAATAGGAAATTGCGATGCAATTTCCTATTACATAAAAAACGCTCCGCGAGGATGCGCAGACCGCGGAGATGGAGTTAA
>CADBNB010000234.1 GCA_902795895.1 uncultured Lachnospiraceae bacterium
GTTTTTCCGGTTCTACTAAGAACAAGTTTACCATAAATAAATGCGAAAAAAAAGTGCCTGTCAATGTTTTTCCATTTACAGACACTTAAATTTGTATTATTATTTCTCTTTTTTACGCTCAGAATAACCAAGTATAATCCGAAGAAGTCTTATCAATTCTTTAATATCATCTTCTCCAAGAAGCTTATACATTCCCTGATACTCACGCTGGATGGTATCACGTTTCTTCTTGGCTTCTGTTTTTCCTTTTTCTGTGACAAATACTCTCACTCGTCTCATATCTTCCCCGTCTCGTTTTCTTATAACAAGACGTTTCGCTTCAAGACTTTTTAAAATATCCGTCATACGCCCCGGTACTACATGCAAATGTTTTGTTAATTCACCTGCATGAATGCCATCTTCCACATAGGTCAGATAACGAAGAACTCCATATTCCCCTCGAATGCTGTCCAATACATTTCTGTTACCCTTACTGTTCAAAAGTTCTGCAAGTAATCCATAAACTTCCTCACTTAAATCTCTTGTATTCATAATACGCCCTCCTTTTAAGTAACAATGTGTTCTCCTTTATTATGTTACCCCTTTTATATTATTAGATTAAATCAGAGAACACCACATTGTTTCCCCTAGTTTTAATTGAACTGTATTTTACTGTATCAGCATCTATATGTCAACCTCTTCTTTCAGAGTCCAGTTCCCACAATTTTTGTATAATGTCAGCAATTCGTCTTGCTTCCTGCTCCTCGGCAATCCTTCTTCTTTTTTCAGCTTCCCGCTCTGATGGAAGCTTTCGATTTTTTTGCATGGCATCAGCAATTTTTTGCTTTCGCTCATCCTCACGCCTTCGGCTTTTCTTTTGTTCCTGTTCCATCCGATTTACCTGACGTTTTCTTTCCTGAAAATATGAATATTTCGGCTGGCTCACCGGCCAGCCGCCAATTACTTTCCCTGTCCGGTTAGAACAAGTACTAATTTTTTCATTTGAGCTGTAAGCATTCCATTTCATAATCCACTGGTATGCCTCCTGTACCTGTATATACAATTCTGTTGCCTGCTTCGTAGGATTGTCATCCGGATGTAATTGTTTACACCGGCAATAATATGCTTTTTTTACCTGTTCCTTTGTAGCAATGCCTTGAATCCCTAGAAGTTCATATGCAAGTTTCTGATCCATAACGACCTCCATATTTATGAAAACAAGTCATAATATCCGCCGGCTCCTGTTGTCGAATAGGAACCTGTGGCATCGTAGGTTGTAACACCACTAGCTGCAACTGCTGCCCCAGAACTAATCTGTGCTGCAAGACGCATCGTCTTACCTACAAAAGAAGAACCACTGCCAAGCAAATTTTTCACATCGGAAGTATCTGCTTTTTTCAAAACTTCGGTATCTACAGATAATTTATTATCCTCATCCATGGTAATACCAATCTTTTTTAATTGTTCTTCATAGGATTTTGTATTTTCCTTGAGACCATTCGCAAGATTTCGAAGCTTTGAGGAACTGCTTTTTCCTGCGTTTTTATAAGCATCATTGTATGCTTTAACAAATGTAGTTACCTCTTTTGCCAGATCTTCTTCTTTTTCTTCATCGTAAATATCCGCATGCTTTGTAGCACTAAGTCCCTGTGCGGCATCACTAAGAGCTGTTGCAAACTTCTTTGTTGTCGTATATTCCGAATTGTCATCTTCTTCCTTGGTATCTTTTTTACGAAGACCAAGTTTTTCTTCGGCCTCATTTGTTTTTCCAGTTTCAAAGTAAGAGCTTAATAATCTCTTGTAAGTTCCTTTTTGAATAGTATTGTAATCACCGATGACATTATACAAATTGTCTAATCCCGAATTTGACTTCTGCAGGCCATTAAACAATCCCTGATAATACCCAAACGTATTCATAATATCCCTCCTACTCTACAGTAGTCGCATTTTTCGATGCGTAATAATCCTCAAAAAGCTTGTTGGTAGCTTCCAGAGTCTTTTTTGAAATCTCAGGCAAATCTCTTCCCCAAGCTTTCTCAGCTTCTTTATAACCCTTTAATACCGCATCCTGCATTTTTTTCATCTGCTCAACATCATCACCAGCCAAAGCACTTGCAAAGTCAAATAATCGCTCTGATGTCTGTTTTACACCATAGTATCCATCTTCAGATACTAATTCCTGTGCTTTTGCTTTTGCTGCCTCATCTACTGTATATTCACCGCTTGCCAGGAATTTCCATATACTGTCATCTTCTTCAGACAAGGTGTCAATTTTTACATTTGCAATCATAAAATTGCCGCCCTGTTTTGTAAGCATTTCCTGCGCAAGTTTTAATAACTGCTGCTGTCTCATCTGCTGGTCCTCTTTTAATTTTTGAACCATGGCACTTCTTTCTTCTTTTGTCATTTTATTTATAGAATATAAGCCTTTTTCTTGTTTGTCTTCTGATTTTTCATAAACTGCTGCCTGATCGTTTGTCGTTTCTTTTTTCTCGTCATTCACTTTTTTGTCATCTGCTGTTGCCACATACTCTTTGTATACATCCGTTGTGGATGAAGATACACTTGATGCTCCATTAATCATAATAACCACTCCTTGTACATATTATAATTTCAATACGCTCCGAATGTCAAAAACATTCAGATTAAGACTACACGGGTTATTCTGTGCTCCGCACTCCCGCTTTTGTTACCGTTATCTTTTGTTGTCAACCACAACTAAATCCAGCTATACTTATCCTACTTCTTATTTCGGCTTAATCTTTATTTTATTTTACACCTTTTTCCATCTTTTTACAATTCTTTCATAAAGTAAACAGAAATGACTCCCCCGCAATCACCACAATGTATGAAAGTGAATAATTCTACTTATAAAAGAACTTAGTTTCAAAAAAAGAAACGCAACCATGCAATTGCGTTTCTTTCTCGTTGTTACTTACGTATTTTCAATTTTTTATTTTTCTTTACTATCTTTTTCAATTTTTTGCAATTCTTAAAAGCATCCGTTCCAACTTTTGTGACATTCTTTCCAATAACGATTTTCTTTAGATTTTTGCAATCTTTAAATGCCTTATTTCCAATGGCAGTAACCTTATAAGTCACTTTATTATAGGTTACGGTTGCAGGAATTACAACCGTTTTCGATTTTGTTTTTTGTCCGATTACAGTCACCGTTTTTCCAGATTTACTTACTTGATATTTCAGACCATTTTTAACAAAAGTAGTTGCTTTTTTTCCTTTGATTTTTACCTTAATCATCTTAAGTTGTAAACCTTGATCTGAATAAAATGCAACTCCAACAAAAGTTGTTCCTGCTTTTTTTGCACAAATATATCCATATGGATTTACTTCCAAGACTTTATCATTTCCTGAAACATAATCACAATTAAAATACATAACTTCTTCCGGAATTGTCTTTACAGCTATTTTTTTGAAGTCTCCTTCATTCATAGTTATAGATTTTGGAACATGAACAACATTTGGTGTATATGCGTAATTTTCAAATTCGTTATACGATACAACTTTTACCTTACATGTTGCCTTCAATCCTAAGGAAGTCTTAGCTGTAATAATGGCTGAACCGGAACTTGCCATAGGTGTCAACACTCCGTTCTGATTAACCGTAACAATCTCAGGTGCATCTGATGACCATGTTACCTCTCCGATCATTGCATCAAATGGCAAAGCAAAGACGGATAAACTTTTATTATCATCATTTGACATAATAACATTTTTCTCTGAAATTCCAAGTTTTTTTGCTTTCTTTACTTTATCTTCTTTTACAAATTTCGCATACACCTCGATATCTTCCGAAACATACGAATCTGCCATGAAAGGTACATTATATGTTTTTCCATCCTCCATGGTCAACTTTTGATACCAACCTACAAATACATATCCTTTCTTTTTCGGAGCATCTGGTAATTCTACCCTTCGATCACCAAATCGTTCTACTATAACCTGACGCACTGCATATGTTTTATTTCCAACCTTAAAAGTAACTGTTTTTGCTCCTGAAGAAAGTTCTTCAAGATTTGCATCAAACCATTCTACTCTTTCATTAATCCAGTTTTTAAATCTCTGCACCTCGGAAGCATAAGTAATTGGCTCTGGATTCTCAGATAAATATGCTTCATCTCTCCATCCTCTTTCAGTTTCACTAAGTGGTTGCCAAATTACATAATTATTTTTCTGTGACCACTGCATTTGAGCTGCATACTGATCAATAATACCGCCTCCTGTTGCAACTGCAAGCAATTCTTTACGGTACGAAGGCCATCTTTCTTTTAACTTTTCACAAAAAGTCTTATCCTGTAATAATCTTCCAAACCAATGAGAAGAATTACGCATAAAACCATCTACATTATTTCCGTAATACTCTGTTGCTCCCCAAGCGACATAATCAAAATCCCAAAGTGGTCCCCAATATAACTTACCATTTCTCTTTTTATACAAGTATGTACTTGTAGAACCAAATCCATCTCCGTTCATTGAAAATTCCTGCATCAAGTAATAGTCAATGGCCGAATCAATATCTAAGTACTCTGTGTAAGAAACACCATTTTCATCCTTGAAATCTTCACCGTAGATTGCCTGTTCTGTTTTTTCTAAGTAATTCGCAATGTACTCATACTGTGCCTCATTTTCATAATCATCCATAGCTGGACTTTCTACTAAAAATCGATTTCCCATTCCTGTTTTCACAACCATCTGTGTTTCATCACCATATGGCTCACAGGCAAGTAAATATCCACCAGTAACTGCTGCACCTGTAGTAATAGCTTTGCTTTCCTCATCTTTTTCCAAATCATCAATATCTACTACACTCTTTCCAATTCTTATTTGTTCACACAAATAATAACTTCCAAGATATTGACCATTCATTTCAACATCTACAAACACACACTGTGGTGTATACTCCATTCCAAGTTTTGCACCTAAATAATAAGTCACTTTATTACGAAGCATAGTCACATCATAATAATTAGCCAATAAAATCCAGTGTTTACTGCTACCCATACCAAATAAATCTTCGCTTTTATTCAGCTTAACTTTATAAGGTTTCTTTGGTGCCCACCATGTTGAATTTCCTCTTCCGCGTATATAGTCAAGTTTATATGTTTTACTTTCTACTACTTTTCCTGTATATTCGCTTTTATATCCATCCGGAATATTAATACTCATATCACCATAACATTCCGTATCATGCTCAGTATCCCCATTCATGTTTTCAATAGTTCCTTTTGACTCATCAATGTTAAAGGACACCATTGGAAGATCATTATGTAAAAATGTCACAGAGCGCAATAAAAAGCTTACTTTCTTCTTAGCATCTGTCACAACCTTAAATGAAATCTTGTGTTTTCCGATTATTTTCTTATTTTCAAGCATTACCGTTTTATTTTTTTCCAAATTCCATTTACCTGATCTTTTTTGATTATGTAAGGTTATACACTGAAATGGTTCTTTTTCATCATCTACATAAAACTCTATGGTAACTTTATGCTTTTGTTCTGCAACACCATCTATCAACAAGCGATTTGGTGCCGCTAAATCAAAATTGAATTCTTTTTCAAATACAAATGTACTTTTTTGAAGTCCCGCAACTGTAGCTGTAAACAGTTTTCCACTTGTATTATTTACCTTTTTTGTAGTAATGGATGCCTCTGAGACTACACTTATACTGCCAGGAGAAACAACTGTCTCAATAGCACTTTCGCTCACTACTTTCAATGATCCACTATCATATAGCTCTGCAATATCCTGCTTATCATATGCCCCTGGTGTAGCTGTCGGCGTAGGGGTTTGCGTTGCCACAACAGGATTTTCAATAATTTCTTCTGCTTTCTTTGCACTTGCACAAATTCCACCATCAGTCACAATAGAAGTTGCTGCAATTGCCATTGCCATCAAAAATGCGATTTTCCTTTTTTTCATGTAACTTACTTCCTTTCTGTCTGTCTAGTAATTTTCTCACCTAAAAAAGGGTATCACATTTTTACTTTTGTTGTTTTACTTTTTTCTTACAAATTCTTAATATTTATAGTCAATTTGCATTTACATAAAAATACGCAGAATTAACAACCCTTTGTCAAATCTGCGCATTTTAAAACTGCGATATATCATTTTTACTTCGTCGCTCTAAGAGAAATCGTTCCGTTTATATTACCGTCTAATATTACAGAAGCCTCATAAAATGGTCTGAAAACCCCTTTCGAATCAGCGGTAAAAAATAACTGGATACTGTTTATCATAACCGTATTGTACGTTTTATTTTCAAAACTTTTTACATCATCTACTTTAACCTGATAAATATTTCCCTGTTTTATTTGCTCAATCGCCTGTTTTTGCGATATCACATCAATACTTCCCTGTAATTCCCGTTCATACATCATATTACTTAAGAATTGGATAATGTGATTTTTAGTATAGCGACATCTGACAAATCCAGACAATGTCATCTTCTGTGTAGATTGCAAATCTTCTGGAGTCATAAAGGTATACATGCCTTCTTCATCCACGGAAAATTGAGCATTTTCCGGAATTGTTATTCCAAACGGTTCCAAAGCATCTCTGATTTCCTGTTCCGATGCATCTTTGATAAGAGGAATATCATTTTGGTGGGAATCTTTATACTGGGTATAATTTTGCAATTCATAAGTTCCTGCCTGATAATCCACCCACACTGCCGCTACCCTGCCATTTGCATAACAGGTTGCTCTTGTGTCGTAATAAAAACAATCGCTTTTATTGATATCAAATCCAATGGTAGCAAGTGCATGAGAAGCAATATTAAACACTTCGTTTCTTGCGTATGTTTTCTGTTTTCGAACGGAAACCTTCGAAATATCTTCCTCTATATTAAGATCCTTACTTGTCTCAACCGTGTCAAATTTTACATGATTTACCTGATCATATTTGAAATTACCATATGGCGACGAAATATACATATTATAAACAGCTACATAAGCGATTACTGTACATACCAATGGAAGCTGCGACAACAATGTTACTTTCCATTTTATTCTTCTATCAAGTAAAATATTTTTCAACATAATAACAAGTCGAAAACAACCATATCCAATGAGTCCACCAAGTGTGTTATTAATCAGATCATCCACTTCGAACATACCACATCGAAACATATATTGTAAGCTTTCGATACATAACGTAGTAAGTAAACATGAAATATATGTCACCCAAGGTTTTCTAAAAATTTTCAATCCAAATGGAAGCAAAAAACCAATCGGAACAAACATCATGATATTTAAAACCAAATTTCTCCATTGCACCATATCTGCACTGTACCAAGCCTCCATATAAGTTTCAAACACCCCTGGTCTTATCACAGGTGTTTCATAATGTCCTCGGTTTAGCATTGTGGCACAAAACACAATTGTTAAATAAAACACAATCATTCCCACCGCGATAAACTTTGTCCAAGGCAAATCTTTTTCTTCATGTTTATATAGTTTAGAATAAATAACAATAGCAAAAAACATCACAAGTACTGCTGCCAAAGCGGCGGTAAATGCCAGCATCGAATATCCTTTTGCCATTTGAAGCACATACGAAAAACGCATTTACTTTTCCTCCTTTCACCCTTTCAACTCTATTCAGTATAGCAAATTTCCATAGAAAAACAAGTAAAATCAACCATTCCCCCTTATTTCTCTTCTAATTTTTAATTATTCACTTTTGTACACACATACTGAACAAACACTCAAAATAGTAAAAAAAGCGAAAAAAGCATTATCTTTAACTAAATCGTTGAAAAAACAACGTATTTTTTCAAAAAATTCTTGTAATTTTCGCATTTATTGTATTATTCTATATATTGGGTGGTTTTCAATTCATAAATACAAATGACTACCAAGACAATATAACAGACAGAAAGGAACATAAAAAATGAATATCAGACGACGTTTTTTTTCAATACTATTAGCATCAAGTCTAATCATTAACTTCCCGCCGAATGACTCAGATTTATTCCAGCAGACCTCAAATATTTCACAAGCAGCAGTTTCTACAATAGCAACAGAAGACGAATTGGAAGCTGCATGTAATGCCGGTGGAACCTATTATGTGACTGAAAACATCCAATGTACAAAGTCCCATACAATTTCATCGCAACTAACATTGTTGGCTATGAATAAAAACCATCTAATTTGGGCTTCAAAAGAAATGCCTCGAATTTTTTATATAAATGGTGGAAGCCTAACCCTTGGTTCTAGTACAAATGACACTTATATACTGAAAATTCGTGGTGGTTCCAATGGTGAAAATGCAACAGATTACACCACAAATGCAAATGTTATCGTTAATAACGAAGGCTCATTTACCATGAATTGTGGTGTAATATATCAATCGGGCGGACACGGCGTAAAAGTAGCCGCCAAAAGTAAGTTTACTATGAACAATGGTAAAATAAGCGCTATTAACCCAAAAACAAAGGTAAACGGTGCTGTCATTGTAAAAACAAAGAGTAGTTTCATCTTTAACGGTGGAAAAATCACTAAGAATTCTGTCGGTGGCGTAAACATTACTAAAGATTCCAGCATGACCTTCAATAGTGGATTGATTACAACAAATACTGGTGGTGCCGGAAATCCTTCGCAAGAATTAGTCGGCGGCTATGGTGGAGGAATTTATCTTGACGGAACTTTACGCATGTCAAGTGGTACAATTAGTGGAAATCAAGTTCCTACTAACAAACTTGGTTCCGGCATTTATATTTCAGATACCGGAAAAATGTATGCAAGAGGAGATTTAACCATTACACCAGATGGTACAGATTACAACGATGTGTATGTTTCAACAAATGGCAATCTAAACTTTGACAGTTTACTCATCAATAAACCTGCTATGCGTGTCACAATTCCGCAAGTAAATATTGGTTCCAAAGTTGCCACTTGTTCAAATGAACATGTTAGTGCATATTCGTTTTTAGACGGTTCTGTAGCAGTTAATAATTTAAACGACCTTTTACTTACAGCAAAGAATAACACTATTATTGTTTCGAAACTATACAATATCACTTTTAATAGCGATGGTGGTGAAAACACACCAAGCACCATTTCTTTATATCATGGTGATACCTTTTCAATTGCGAAATCAGATGCTCCGAAAAAATATGGTTATTCATTTATTGGATGGTATGATGAAAACGGAAATCAATACGAAGAAAACAAATCCTACCAGGCAACCAAAGATTTAACATTAACTGCTAAGTGGGAATACATTCCACCAATTTGGACACTTCATCTTGAAAAGAAAAATTTAAGCAAACTTTCACTTTTTAATGATATTAATGAAACGATTTCCTATAATCACTATAGCAAAAAGGCAGTAGAATTTACGATTACCGCAAATCGTTCCGTTTCTTCCGTAACGCAATCTGCCATTATATACTATCAGGTTGTAAAACAAGGAAATACATTTAATACTTCTGCTTCATCATGGAAAAAATCATCATCAGGTAATATTTCTGTAAAAAAAGATATGGCTTGTTGTGTATACATACGTGCTATATGCGGTGACAAAGCAAAAACAATAAAAACAAATGGATTTATAGTTGATACTACAAAACCAGTCATTGAAGGTGTAAAAAACAACGGTGTCTATAATAGTACTATTTCCATAAAATGTACGGATAAAACTTCCGGCATAAAATCAATTACCCTAAACAATAAAAAAGTATCTGAAAAGTGTACGATTTCAGCCAAAGGAAGTTACAAACTTGTTGTAAAAGACAATGCAGGTAATAAGCAGGTAATTAAATTTAAAATCAAGAAATAATAACGCGCAATACTGAAAAACTTTAACGTGATCACGAAATTGCTTCAAAGTTTCTCAAAA
>CADBNB010000235.1 GCA_902795895.1 uncultured Lachnospiraceae bacterium
GCGAGGCATACAGTTATATTTTACAGGTGACCATCGGTTGTTCTCACAACCAATGTGCCTTTTGCAACATGTATAAGGAGAAAAAATTTCGAATTCGTCCGATGAAAGAAATCAAAGAAGATCTTATGACCTGTAAGAATACCTACGGAACTCAGGTGAAACGTATTTTTCTTGCGGATGGAGACGCATTGATTCTACCTACGGAACAACTTTTGGACATTCTATATTTTATTCAGGATACTATGCCTTGGGTAGAACGGGTTTCTTCCTACGCTGCCCCAAAAGACTTACTCCTAAAATCACCGGAAGAATTGTCTTCCCTATACAAAGCAGGACTATCGCTCCTTTACTTAGGTGCAGAATCAGGGGATGATAAAATCCTGCAACACATTCAAAAAGGTGTTACCAGTAAAGAAATCATCACTGCCTGCCACAAAGCCTCAGATGCAGGATTTGCTATGTCCATCACACTGATTTCCGGGTTAGCCGGCGTTGCAGGTCTTAAGGAACACGCCATTGCCTCCGCTAGGTTAATCAGCGAAATTCGCCCAAAGTACTTAGGATTTTTAACACTTATGCTAGAACCAGGCACGGAAACAACCAAAGAAGTGAAAGAAGGAAAATTGCAATTATTAAATCCAGAGCAGGTAATGGATGAAATGGAATTGTTTTTAACCAACATTGACTCCCCAGGTACCATTTTCAGAGCCAACCATGCATCCAATTATGTTTCCCTAAAAGGCACATTGAATACGGATAAGGAACTGCTTCTTTCTCAAATCCAGCATGCAAGAGAACATCTTAACTTCAAAAGCGAAGGTTTTCGTCGATTGTAACCTTCGCTTTTAGCGAAGTGCCTTTCTTTCAATATATATATCTTTTTCTCTGTGACTCCAATTTATTTACTGATACGAAGTATCATTCCATTTCCCTGAAATTCGTTCGGTCTTTTTTGAAAACCAAATTTCTCATAAAAACGTTCTTTCCCTTTCGCAGACATAAGTCCGACCATAGTATTACAAGCGCTCATTGCGACTTTCTCGATGTATGCCATCAAACATTCCATAATTTTAATCCCAATCCCCATACCTTGATAATTTGGTTCTACTACAACATCCTGAATATAAAAAATTCTAGCTCCATCTCCAACAATTCTACCCATACCAATTATTTTTCCGTCTATTTCAACAGATATTGAATAAATGGTATTTTTCAAGGCTGTTTCGATTTGCTTCAAATTAGGGCATCCCCAACCTACCGCTTCTGTTAAATTTACAAATTCTTGTGCTGTTAGTTTATTTTCATATATAATCAATGTTTTCATTCCCTTCCGTTATAAGTAATTCCCATATACCTAATTTCTTTTAACCCTTCCAAAATTCCAGTAGTTTTTCATCAATACCTGCTATTTTTTCTTTTCGCTGTATAATGCTATTTTTTCTATATCTTCCTTATCAAAAGCATTTTATTAGCATTCTTTTGAAACTGATAATTTGTTTCTTTCATTTCCACAGTATATTTCTTTTTCAATTCGCAAATCACATTAGAAATCATGTCTGTCTGACTCGCGTCAAGATCAACCACCGGAAATATCCTTACTTCCTTACATACCCGCATCATTTCATTAATTGCTTTTATATGAAAATCATATCCTAACTGCGTATACATTAGAAGAAAATGAGAACTCAAACCAATGTCGTAATAATTATTCTCTACAGGTACACATTTGGGAAGTTCATGATATCTATATCTTTTTTCAGATAAACCAGTCTCAAAATCATTTAAAAATAATTTCATAGCTTCCATGCGAATTTGTTCTAATTCTTCTAAACTGTGAATCTTCGTCCATATATAATTTTCTCTGTTTTCTGACATTTGTTTCATAACAACTGCACGAACGTCCTCTATCCTTTTCTCCAATTCATTTTTCGTAAACTGATATATTGGATCATAAGAGGTAATATCATACCCCAAACAATGTGCTTCAAAATTAAAGCTTGCAGGGCCGTCACCAAAACCCGCTATTTTCTTTTTCATATCTTCTTCATTTAAGAGAAACATGGCTTTATATTCTTCCATATTTCTACCCCATGGTACCACACTACTTAACTGAAACGCCATTTCATCAGTCCTCCTTTTTTTCCTGAAACTCTTTCATTTCCATATTTACAAATCTTGAAATCATTTCTCTATACAAAGCTTCTACCATATCCTGATTTGCTCCATATTCCTGTGCTTTTGCCCTAACTTTTTGAATCACTTTTTCCACCCTTGCTGTATCCTTTACTCCCTCCTCATCCTTTTTGAAATTTGATGCTTGGATTACATATGTACCTCTTTCGGCAATCAATTGAATGATTTCATCGTCAATTCTGTCAATATTTTCTCTTACTTCCTCTAAATTTTTACACTGCATAATGAAGCCTCCTTCTTATAGAACAAAGAGTTTTGCTTGTAAAACTCTAGTGCGACCGCGGTATTGCGCAGCAATTAACTCCATCTCCGCGGTCTGCGCATCCTCGCGGAGCGTTTATTATGTAATAGGAAATTGCATCGCAATTTCCTATTACATAATAAA
>CADBNB010000236.1 GCA_902795895.1 uncultured Lachnospiraceae bacterium
GTTGGTGCTACTGTTGGCTCCTGTGTTGGCTCTGCTGTTGGCGCTACTGTTGGCTCCTGTGTTGGTACTTCTGTCGGTGCCACTGTTGGCTCCTGTGTTGGCTCTGCTGTTGGTGCTACTGTAGCAGGTGCCTGTGTTGCCAACTTAGTAACTGTTTTCTTTGATTGATCAATCAGATATACACCTGTTCCAATGGTATAATTTTTCTTACTATTATTATCCCAAGAACCTTTTCCATTGTTAAAGCATAATGTTAAACTATTATATTTATTTAAAGAAATGGTACTTCCCCAGTAACCTTTTTCTATAAAATTCATTTTTACTCCTGGAGATACTGTCCATACTCCATTTACCTTATAATGCACATATGCATCTGCCCAGGATGTATTAGTCGAACGTTTATAATAAACTGTCACCATATTATTCTCAACATCAGGTGAACTTGTCACAACCTGTGTAGGTGTTGGTGACGCTGTTGTTACAGTCTGTGTTGCTGTTGGTGTTGGACTTTGTGTTGCAGGAGCATCCGTTTTTACCGGTGCCGGTGTAGCCAGTGTTGTAACTGTTTTCTTTGTCTGATCTACTTCTACAGTTCCAGCTCCCACTTTATAATTCTTTCCACTATTGTTATCCCAAGAGCCTTTTCCGTTATTGAAGCAAACAGTTGCAGATGAACTATCTTCCAAATCAATACTAAAAGACCAATATCCATTACTTTCTTTTGTCATTTTCATTCCTGGCGTGGTTGTCCAAGCTCCATTCACTTTATAGTGAATATACGCATTTGTCCAAGAAGTATTGCTTGCACGCTTATAATATACAAGCACTTTTTGATTTTCCGTAGATACAACATTTGATATTGTACTCTGACTGGTTGCTGCATAAACCTTTTCCTGTCCTGCTGTTACGCCTACACTTCCAACTGCCAACACTGTTGCCATGGCAAGTGCAGAAACTTTCATGTTAAAGTTTTTCTTTTTCATGATTCTCTCCTTTTTTTCTGCTTTACTATAGTTGCAAAAACATTAATGGATGCAAGGATAATTCTCACTACAACCTCACTTTGAATTTCATGCCTTTATTACGCACCCAATGAATAATTATATATAAATTTACTAGTTTTTTCAACACTTCTAAAGTCCTAGTTTGTTTGTTGAGCGAAAAACAAAAATGTAGGTCTTACAGAAATATTCCATAAAACCTACACTCATATTTTTCATATAAACATGAAAGCGAATTACCCCGCAACTTAATACCAAATAGCACGAATACTTTTAGCACTGTCCTTCAAAGAGGCAAAACACACCTATGAACTTTTGTTTCGATGGTATCCACACAAAAAGTGCACCATCTTTTAAATCATTTTTCTTTTTTCCATATCCATTGTACCGATTACAATGAACATCATGAACACCTCTTGCAGGATAGAAACCAAACGTCCGGTCTTTTTCCTGAAAAGGTCCCCAGCCTTTTCCAAAGGCAGCTACATAAGCCTCCGGTTCTTTCATTGCAAGTTGAAGCAGATGCCCAAGTTTCGTTCCCAACTGATTGTTGGCATCCTTTTTTCTTGTAGCAAGTTGCAATTCAGCTTTTGAGAACCATTGTTGTTTTTCATAGTCAATGATCATATTTCCATAGTGAGCAAGATCGTACTCACCTTCCTGCATCTTGTGGATGTTCTTAAATATGTGATATTCCAAATTTTCCTTATCAAGATCATCTAAACTGTACTCCTTAAGTGCATACCACATGACATGAGGAGCCACATTGGAACAGACATTAATGCCAACAGAATAGTCTTTGTCATTGGCTACTGTTTGAATGTAAATGTGGTTATCATCAGATAGGGTGTCGATGGCAACCGGGTAGGATTTTAGTAGGGTGTTCATGATTATTTCCTCTTTTTTCACCAATATACTACAAAGGTTACTTTTTCTTTTTAATACTGTATATCATTAAAAATATTAATACAAAGCTTAGTATAGATATGATTGCAATTTCTGCCTTATACGTACGCAATTTATTTTTCAGTTTATCAACACTTGAATTTTCTTTCGTAATTTTCCATTGCGCAATATATTTTCGATTTACATCTGTATATTCCGTTTCTTCCAAAAATTTTCCGCTGTCTATATCAAGCCATCCCTCAAATTCATGTTCCTTATCATTATATTTAGACAAATCCTCTAAATATTTTTTTGCACTTTCCCCTTTTTGAATAGAATAATATGTCTTTGTTTGATTAGGATATGGTTTTTCTACACAAACACTTCTCAATTCTTCATTATCAACCCAAATTTTATCCAAATACGATTTTCTATCAGACAAATAATTTTTTATATCATTAGAACTATCTCTCAAATTATTATCTGAAGCATCACGCTCTATCCACCTATTTTCATCCAACATATAAGCAAACTGTATATAATCTACATAACAATCAATATCTTTATTGACAATGTTGTCTAGTATCTTTCTATATTTATTCTTATAAATCTCCTTTACCCGATTGATAAAAACTGGATTTTCATACAATTGATCGTAAAAACTACACGTCGCAACATACAAAGCTTCTGCATTAACCTTCTCATCTCCCCAACCATATCTTGAACCAACTGCAATATCAAAGTCCCAAGCCGGTCCAGCATATATTTTATTATCAACACTATCACTATCCTTGTAATAGAAAAAACTTGTTTGCTCTGTGTTTCCAAAAATCTCCTGTATCAAATAATAATTTGCCCAAGAATCAATATCAATATATTCCCCTATATCATTTTCTAAAAGATGCTGTTTAATATTTTTAAACTGATCGGATATATAAACAATCTCATTTTTACTACAGTATTTCGGATCGGACACTTTAAAAAACTCACGCTCATCCAATTGAAAAGCACTATACGTTCCCCATTCTTCTGGTAATCTGTCTTCAGAAATTGCTTCGACCAAGTATCCGCCTGTAATATCCTGACCATCTTGCAAATTATCTACCCATTTTATCAATTGCTGATTTTTAAGCTCCTGCTTAACCCTAATATCAGATGTATCATTTATTATCTGATTTTTAAGCTCAATATCAACTCGATTTTCTTCTACCTGTACATTTTCAGCCAACAAATACAATCCCAAATATTCCCCATCCACATACAACTCTACATATTCATTTTGCGGATTATATGACATATCTGTCGCTTGAGCAAAATCTGATACTATTTTATTTCGCAACTGGGAAATATCTATTGCATTAGCAATCAAACACCAATTCTTCGAAACACCCATATTTAACAAATCTGCCTCATCATTTAGCAATATTTTATATGGTTTTTTTTCTTTACAATACCATGTAGAATTGCCTCTGCCATGAAATTTCTTCATATCTCCGCTATATAACACGTTTGCATCTTTATCTGTAATTCGTATCGTTCCACTACTAGATACTTCTTTATTGCTATTAATATTAACTAATGAATTATCCGTTAATGATATCTCCAACGTTGGAATTTGTTCCGACTGCATCACTACCAACTTTGTATTACATACAATTTTATCATTTTTATGTAATTCCAACTTTACTTCCTGATTATTTGCTTTAATTATTTTACCTATGTTTTTTTCAATTAATTCACTATTAATAAATATTGAATATTTTTCCGGAAGCTTGAAAAAACACTTATCTAACTGTGCATAAGCGGGTAAATAAAGATAATACGTATCATTTTTCAATTGAAAATTGATTTCACTTTTTCCATCCTGCAATACCAATTTTACATTACTCATCACATCATTACTTTTTGTTTCAAAAAAATGATTTTTACTGTATATAGCCCCCCCTAATACTATTACCAATAATAAAAAACTCAAACTTCGCACATAAATTTTATCTATGCACCTTGAAAATTCAATATCTGGCATTTATTCAATTGTCAATGTTCAGTAAATTA
>CADBNB010000237.1 GCA_902795895.1 uncultured Lachnospiraceae bacterium
CGGGAACAAGTGGACAGAGCCAGACATCAAACTCAGGTTATTCAGCAGGAACAAGCGGACAAAGTCAGTCATCAGGCACTAGCCAGAATCAAACATCAGGTGCAACAGCAACGCAAGTACCAACAGTTGTGCCAACGATAGCGCCGGTTACGACGGTAACTCCTTCAGCCGTTTTAGCAACACAAGTGCCATCAGGAACAGCAATACAGGAGACAGACTCGGTAGCAAGCCAGTCAGCGATTGTACCTGATAGTCAATTAACAACTGAGGATGTTCCTTCATTACCATCAACGGACAACAATAAAAAAACACCAGTTTTGAAGAATACTTATTCAAAGTTAAAAGCCGGTGCAATAGCAAAAATCATCGTGGAAAATGCGGGAACAGAAACCATCAAATTCAAATCATTGAATAAAAAGATTGCCACAGTAAATGCAGATGGAACAGTAACTGCATTGAAAAAAGGAACAGCAACCATTCAGGTAACAGTAGGAGCTATCACGCTTACTTATAAAGTGAAAGTAACAAGCAATCCTTTCTTGTCAAAGAAAGTGGTTACGGTAAAGAAGGGAAAAACTGCTACAATTACTGTTAACGGAAAAGCTGCTAATACTTCTTTACAATATGTGAAATCAAAACTTGTGAAAATTAGTACAAATAAAAAGCAAACTTCATTAAAAATAAAAGGACTTAAGACAGGAACAACGAAACTAAAAATTAAAATAAATGGAGTAGTTGTAACATTGAAAATTACAGTTAAAAAGTAATACGAAAACCTCTTAAAACCATTATTTTAGTTGTGAAAGTGTAAAACACTTAAATCTACCTTTATAATCTTAAATCAGGCCGGTATTCACTAGCCTGACAAACTTAGAAAAATGCCATAATAAGGAATAAGGAGCTGGATGCAATTTGCACCAGCTCCTTATTTGTAGGGTAGGGGGATGTTTATAAAAATAAACGCATTTGATGCCAAATTACTCCGCCATGTTCGGAACTAGAGACACCTTCATCAATAAAACCAAAACGTTTGTAAAAAGGCAATAATTCTTTCTTGCAGGTAAGTACAATACCCAACCGGTTTTCTTCTTGTGCCTGTTTGATGAAGTGTTTCATGGTAAAAGATGCAAGGCCAAGTTTTTGATAAGAAGGGTGGGTTTCCACACCAAAGATCATCTGCCAGTTACCTTTTTCCTGATGGTAACTGGTATTTTCATACATTTCATCTTTTAAATCTTTTTCATTGGTTACTAATCCATTGATATTACATATAATTTCATTAGCGGTTTCGCCTAGTAAAAAGTGGTTAGGATATGCCTTTAAACGGGATGAAAAACTTTCTTTTGATGCAGCTTCTGCTTTGGGAAAGCATAGGGATTCCAAAGTGGCTATTTTCTCTAAATCCTCCATTGTTGCATGACGAAATCTTATTTCAATAGTTTCCTGTGGATGCTCAGGTAAAGATAATACTTTTGTTGTTATGGTATTGTTTGTATTTATGAATGTCATAGGGATCCTCCTTTGTTAGTGCAGTTTAATGCCAGATGATTTGTTTTCTGATCCAAAGTCTCATTCTTGAGATTATCATTGAAAACTTCATCTGGCATAGTTAGTGGCTTATGGTATTTTAAAAATGTATTATGTGTTAGTAAGCTAATCTGCTGGTTTATTTTACTGTAATCTTAAGAGAAAGTGTTACTCCGTTTACATTTATTTTTACTTTTTCAGAACCTTTTTTCAAGGCTTTTATTTTAAGTATTGTTCCTTTTTTTGTTTGAGAAATATGAACAAATTTGGATTTTTTATATGTTACAGTGCCGGCAGCAGCTTTTCCTTTGACGGAAATCTGTACTGTTTTTCCTTTCTTTAGGGTGATACTGTTCTTCGATAAGGAAGGATTTGTTGTGACAGTGACCTTGTAAGTAAGTGTGGTTGAACCAACCGCGATTTCAATGTTTCCATTACCTTTTTTCAAAGCAGTTACGACACCTTTTTTGCTGACGGACACTACCTTTGGCTGTAATGAACGATAGGTAACGGTTTCGCTACCTGCATTGTTTACAATAATTTGTTTTGTTGCCCCGGCTTTTAATTTCACAGAAGTTGACTGTAAGTTAGGAGCGGAAGTGGCTACAATAGCTCCCGAAGTAGGTGTTTGGGTAGCTGTAGAAGTAGGAACCGGTGTAGCTTCAATAGCACTTGATGTAGGTGTTACAGTTGCTGTAACTGCACTGGAAGTTGGAACAGTGGTAACTGTGATAGCACCGGAAGTTGGAACGTTAGTGGCTACAATAGCTCCCGAAGTAGAAGTACTGGCATTCACAATTGCTCTGTTGGATGGTGTCTTAGGAATCTGTGTGGCATCGGAAACAACTCGGATGTAGTTTTTATGGCACTCACTTCCCATCCAGCATGTAAATAGAATATCTCCGGTTTCAGCCGGTGTAAATAAAATATCAGTTTTATCTGCTACGTCTGTTTTTTGAATAAGGTTAGAACCATTTACAAACTGTAAATGACCTTCTTCTTTGTTATAACTGTCCGTTCCCCAACCAAGTCCCGGAATTTTAATGGTATATTTACATCCTTTCGGTGTGACGTCTGTTGGAACTTCAACGTACCAAACCACAGGGGTTCCTACGGTGACATAGATTGGAGAAATTTCCTGTTCTCCTTTTTTATCCTGCCATAAATCCGCTAAATTGGTTGTAATGACCTGTTTTGTTTCTGTTGCCTGAATGTTTTGAGTTAAAGTTGTTGTTTCTGCATGAAGGAGTGGTTGAGACTCGTTTGCAACTGCTCCAATGGTAAATAAAAATGCAAAACCAAGTGTTAATGTTTTCTTTGCGTATTTTGATAATATGTTTGTCATAATATATTCCTCCTAACTTTCTGTGATCGATGTTACATAAATGGTTCCGTTTTTATACGTTCCAACAACCGTTACATATAAGTGGTCCGGTCTTGACGTATGGTTGATATAATCCCAAGTAAGAGACTGCCCCTTTTCGTCAAATGGAATGAATTTATAAGAACCGTCTGCCTGTAAAATGTCCAATCCGTATCCACTGGCTCTACATTCTTCCATAAACATACAAGCAAGTTCGTGTTCTTCCGGGTTAGCCATATCACTACAATCGTAGTCCATTAGTATTCCATAAAATGATTCCTCTTTCGCCTTTTCACTTTTTGCCTTTGGGGTTGGTGATGGAGCGGAAGGCGTCTTTTTATGAGTTGATTTTGAATTTTTCCCCGTTTTAGAGGACTTGTTGGATGATACGGTATCTTTTTTTTCCTGATTAGATAAATCAGTAGTTGTTGTATCATTTTTCTCTGATTGCCTTTTTACCTTATTATCAGGGGTCCTTGACCGCGATTTTGTTGATGGCGGATTTGATCCTTGTAATATGGTTGACTGAATGGTTTCTGGCTTGCTATCGATTGTGTCTGTATCGGATGTTTCAGTAGCTATTGGAGCATTTACTTCATTATTTGGAGTAACTACTTTCTCCTTGGAAGAACATCCATTTAACGCACTTATGGATAACGCGAGAAAAGCGATGATAAAGTATTTATTTCTTTTCATATCTGGTCTCCTTTCCGGTTAAATAGTTGAAAGAGTATATTTACCCATTAAAACTTTGGATAAAAAGAAAGATAACATATCTGGAGAAAGAAATATAATACAGAAATCTTATAACGTGAAATAATATTATACTATATCAGCGTAAAACCCGCTTAGAAACAGTGTTATGAAGGATTTACGAACTAAAAGTGAAAAAATTTTAAAATATTTCATATAAACCATATTGACATAGTAGGAGAAATAGGTTATTCTGTAGGAGTAAAAAGAAACAGATTAAAAAAATAGCAAACAGCCATAATAAAAATAATGAAATTAGATTATGGCAGGCAATGTTTTTTCGAAAATCTTTTGGTACCGGATTTTTGAAAGAACGTTACAGAATGTATGATTGGAATTTTTTATCTAAGATTTCAAGAGTACATCATAAGTATTAAGGAGGTATTTATTATGAGCAAGTTAATATATTTAGATAATGCAGCGACAACAAAGGTTGACAGTAGAGTATTTGAAGCAATGAAACCTTATTTTGAAGAATATTATGGAAATGCATCAAGCATTTACCGTTTTGCGGGAGTTGCAAAGAAAGCAGTGGAAGACTCAAGAGAAGTAGTAGCAAAGTATCTTGGAGCGAAACCAAAGGAGATTTATTTTACCGGTGGTGGTAGCGAGTCAGATAACTGGGCATTAAAAGCCGTTGCTTATGCAAAACAGGATCAGGGAAAACACATTATTACTTCTAAGATTGAACATCATGCCATCCTGCACACATGCGAATATTTAGAGAAATTCGGATTTGAAGTTACTTATCTTGATGTAGATGAAAATGGTGTGGTAGATCTTGAACAGCTTAAAAATTCCATCAGAGAAGATACCATTCTTATTTCAGTAATGTTTGCAAACAATGAGATTGGAACCATTCAGCCGGTGAAGGAAATTGGAGCAATTGCTCATGAACACGGAATTATTTTCCATACAGATGCGGTTCAGGCATACGGACATGTGCCTATCAATGTGGATGAGTTAAATATTGACATTTTAAGTGCCAGCGGACATAAAATCAATGGTCCAAAAGGAATTGGAATTATGTATTTGAGTGAGAAGGTGAAGATTGGTTCCTTTGTTCATGGCGGTTCCCAGGAACGTGGAAGAAGAGCTGGAACCCACAATACACCAGGTATCGTAGGCTTTGCAAAAGCAACAGAAATTGCTGTTGAGGAATTGGAAGAGCGTAGTGCTTACGAAACAGAACTTAGAGATTATTTGATCAAACGTGTTCTTGAGGAAGTTCCATTTACAAAACTAAACGGTCACGTTACAAAACGTTTGTCAAACAATACAAACTTTAGTTTCCGATTTATTGAAGGAGAGTCCTTATTGATTATGTTAGACCAGAAGGGTATTTGTGGTTCCAGCGGATCTGCTTGTACATCAGGATCATTAGATCCATCCCATGTATTATTAGCCATTGGTCTTCCTCATGAGATTGCTCATGGTTCCCTTCGATTGACATTATCAAATGAGACTACAAAAGAAGAGATAGATTATGTTGTTGATGAAATTAAAAATATAGTGGAAAGACTTCGCAGTATGTCTCCTCTTTATGAGGATTTCCTACTTAGTCAGAAACAGGCATAGAGGTGAAATTGCTCTATTAAATAGGAAAGACGACGCGAGTATTTTAGAAGGATAATAAACAAAATAGGAGGTATCTTACATGAGTCAGGTAATAGATTATAGTGAAAAAGTAATGGATCATTTCAGCAATCCCAGAAATGTGGGAGAAATCGAAAATGCAGCAGGAGTTGGAACTGTAGGAAATGCCAAGTGTGGCGATATTATGAGAATATATTTGGACATAGAGAATGAAATTATAAAGGATGCTAAATTTAAAACCTTCGGTTGCGGAGCCGCTGTTGCTACAAGTAGTATGGCTACGGAATTGGTTATTGGAAAGACCGTGCAAGAAGCATTAAAGGTGACTAACAAAGCGGTAATGGAAGCTCTTGACGGACTTCCACCAGTGAAAATTCATTGTTCACTGCTTGCAGAAGAGGCAATCCATGCAGCATTGTGGGATTACGCACAGAAAAACAATATTACCATCGAAGGCTTAAAGGCTCCGGTGGAAGATATTGAGGAAATTGTGGAAGAAGCGTAAGTATTTCATAGTAGACAGTGGAAAGGCTGTTGTAGTAACTTTTTTGTTATTACAACAGCCTTTTGGTGTGTATTATTTCAAATCATTATACTCAAACTTCGCACATAAATTTTATCTATGCACCTTGAAAATTCAATATCTGGCATTTATTCAATTGTCAATGTTCAGTAAATTA
>CADBNB010000238.1 GCA_902795895.1 uncultured Lachnospiraceae bacterium
CTTGGATAACGACATTCCCGCAGTGCGTACACGGTGTGTACGACGAGGAAATGGAGAAAATCCAAGGAAAATATAGCCGAAATTATTGTATAAAGGAGATTCCGTGAGAACATTAAATTGTTCTCTCACCACAACTCTAAGTTTTTTTCTGTATTTTCGTTCATAAAACAAAAATACCTCTCATATGTCAAGTTACAAAACAATGTGTTAATCGTACAAATATATGTATATTATAACTTTATTTTTTTAAAAATAACTAGTCAAATTTAATGCAATCCATTTATGTTTTCATGACGATTTTCCTTATAATTGCTACATTTCTGTTACTAATTGTTTTATATCTATTACAATCCACCATTTTGTCAACAAATGTGGATAAAACCTTGTAACCATGCGGTTTTCACCCATTTTTTTTAGTCCAAAGGACCTATTTTTCAATAAAATTTTATATTATTTCAAAGTTATCCACATCGTTTTTGTTGATATGTGGACAAAGTACACATTTTTCAAAATACAAGCAAGTTATTCACGAAACATATACTTCTTATTGCTAATACTTATTTTTCTTCTTTCCATTCCTTTATGATTACAGTATACTGTTAGTGAGCCCACTTGTTAGTTTTTTCTGACAACAGCATAAATTGCGGGCTTAGTTTAAAACAAGAAGCAACGAGGGGAATACAAATGAGGATACTACTATATACCTGGGGTGCATTTAATATGCGCGACTTAGAAGAAAACCTATTGTTAAAAGGACACGAGGTAGACACTTTTTCTTATATCTTTGATGATTTCGAAAAAAGTCCGGATTGTTTTCAGGAACTTACATCATTACTAAAAAATGAACCTTATGATTTTGTTATGTCAATCAACTATTTTCCGGTAATATCCGATGCATGTAACTCCTGTAACGTAAAATACCTTTTTTGGACTTGTGACAGTCCATTACTTACCTTATACACAAAGTCCATATTTAACCCGTGTAATTACTTATTCAGCTTTGATAAATGGGTGTATTACACCTTTAAATCCTATGGTTGCAAACACGTTTACTATCTTCCACTAGCAGTAGATACAAGTCGCATTGAGGCATTATTACAAAAGACAGAAGATGTTTCTTCTTATAAGAGCGATATTTCTTTTGTTGGAAGTCTATATGAGAAAAATGACTATGACCTACTGACAAATTTACCGGATTATCTTCGTGGATATCTGGATGCAACTATGCAGGCACAGACACTTTTATATGATCACAGCATTTTAGAAGACATGATTACGGATGATGTGGAAACACAATTTTCCGATCACGCGATTGATATCAAGGGTGAAAACTATTTTGGCGGAATACCACTGATTGTTGCTACTACATTTTTAGGATTTAAAACAACGGATACAGAGCGTCGAATGTTTCTCAATATGCTATCCAAAAAACATAAAGTAGACTTGTATACAAGAAGTGACAGCAGTGACCTTATTCTTGTCAATAACAAAGGTCCTGTAGATTACCAGACACAAATGCCTTTGGTATTTCACAACAGTAAAATCAATTTAAACATTACTGTTCGTACGATTCGAACCGGATTGTCCCTTCGTATTTTTGATATACTTGGTGCAGGAGGTTTTCTATTAACCAACTATCAACCGGAACTGGACTATTTTTTTGAAAATGGAAAAGATCTCGTTTATTTTACAGATGCGGATGACATGTGCAAAAAAGCAGATTATTATCTGACTCATGAGGAGGAACGCATGGAAATTGCCAGAAACGGATTAAAAAAGGCGAAGTCATTTCACACGTATGACATCCGCCTTGATCAAATGTTCCAATATTTAAAATTAGATTCTTAATGAAACCATTTATCTATGTATGTTAAAAGCATATCTGTGCGTTGTTTCCAGGTATGCTTTTCTTTTGCGTGCACATATGCCGCTTCTGCAATTTCCTCTCTTCGAATGGAATTTAATAATATTGCCTGAATTCGCTCCGGCAAATCACTATAATCCTCCAAAGAAAAGAACAATACCTCTTCCCCCTCTTTCAAATCTTCTCTCAAAAAATTGCTATCGTCGGTAAAACAAACCGCATGATTTAACATGGCACTGTAAATCCTGTCATGCGCTCCATCTTTAAACCAAGGCATTACATTGAGTGCTACTTTAGATTTTGCAAGCGCAAGCAAACATCCGGCAGAGTCTGTTGCTCCTTCCATTATAATGTTTTCCGGACATTTACAATCCATAAGATCAAAACCGGAGCCCCAGATATGAACCGGTATGCCAGCCTCAGCCAAAGTCTTAACCACATCTCCCCGAAAATGATATCTTACATATAAATCAATAAAAATCATATTTCCCATACAGGTTCTTAAATCGGTATCACTTATCTCTCCCATTTCGCGCTTCAGATGCTTTTCAAAAGCTTCTTCCATTGTTGTACCTGGATGCTCTATCAAATCTTTAATAATCCCCTCATAAAACGCTGTATACTCATCATCAATTCGTTCAATATACTCGCGAAACCGCTCCGGCGGTGTGTAATTTCCAACAAAAGTTACGCCATATTCCTTTTTACTCACAGGAATGACAGTTTCTGTACCTGCCAATGGTAAAAATTCCACATGCCCCTTTAGTTTTGGATAAAAACGTTCCATAAATTTCAAATGATCTTTATCAATAGCAATCTGATAATAAAGCTCTGTTCCCAACTCTTCCAATACATAGTCTAGAAGTTTTGGATAATAAAATGGGTGATCTACCATGATATTTATCATCGGAACCTGATATTTTTTCCATATCAGCTGACCATCTTCTTCGAATTCTTCTTCTCCTCGAATACCGTTAAAATTAAAGGTAATCACAAAACAGTCCCCATCTTTACAAAATGTTTTAAGCTGTTCCACTTGCGTATAATCTTTTACTCTTTCAAGTTCATATACAAAAATCTCATATCCTAATTCTTTCAAGTAATCCGCAATACGCAGAGAAAAAAACGCAACACTTTCTATTCCTTTCTCAAAAACTACTACTTTTTTCATTATTATCCCCCAAAATATAAAATATGTTCTCTCCTATTTTCCTATCTTATAGAACAAAGAGTTTTGCTTGCAAAACTCTAGCGCGACCGCGGTATTGCGCAGCAATTAACTCCATCTCCGCGGTCTGCGCATACTCGC
>CADBNB010000239.1 GCA_902795895.1 uncultured Lachnospiraceae bacterium
AAATAGCAAGTTCTGTACCATCAAGACCTGCATACTTCTTAGGCACTTTATCAAGATCAATTGTAAGACCGTCAGCCAACTCACCGATAGCAACTGAAACTCCACCGGCACCAAAGTCGTTACATTTCTTAATCAAAGCACTAACTTCTTCTCTGCGGAACAAACGCTGAATCTTTCTCTCTGTAGGAGCATTACCCTTCTGAACCTCAGCACCACATGTGTCAATTGAACTTTCTGTATGTGCCTTAGAAGAACCAGTAGCTCCACCACAACCGTCACGTCCTGTTCTACCACCAAGTAAAATGATAATATCCCCTGGATCAGAGTTTTCACGAATAACGCTTCTTCTTGGAGCAGCACCCATAACAGCACCAATCTCCATACGTTTTGCAACGTAATCCGGATGGTAAATCTCTTTTACTAAACCTGTAGCAAGACCAATCTGGTTACCGTATGATGAATAACCATGAGCAGCACCTGTTACAATCTTTCTCTGTGGTAACTTACCGTTTAAAGTATCCTTAAGTGATACTGTAGGATCTGCGGCACCTGTTACACGCATTGCCTGGTATACGTATCCACGTCCTGACAATGGATCACGGATAGCTCCACCAAGACATGTAGCAGCACCACCAAATGGCTCAATTTCTGTAGGATGGTTATGTGTCTCATTCTTAAAGAATACAAGCCATTCTTCCTCTACTCCATCAACCTCAACAGGAACAACAATTGAGCAGGCATTGATTTCGTCAGATACTTCCATATCTTCCAATTTTCCTTCAGCCTTCAATTTTTTCATACCCATAAGGGCGATATCCATTAAACAGACAAATTTATCTTTACGATCTTTGTAAATCTCTGCTCTATCTTTCAAATAATTTTCATATGTCTCAACGATTGGCTCATGATAAAAACCATCTTCAAATACAACATTTTTAAGTTCTGTAGAAAATGTTGTATGACGGCAGTGGTCTGACCAATAAGTATCAAGCACACGAATTTCAGTCATAGAAGGATCTCTGTTTTCCTCAGATGCATAATAGTTCTGAATATGCAAGAAATCCTTAAATGTCATAGCAAGTCCTAAAGAATCATACAACTCTTTTAACTTGTCCTCTGACATATCCTTGAATCCATCAAAAATAATAACATCTGCTGGTTCTTCAAATTCAGTAATCAAAGTATCTGGTTTTGTTTCATCAGTTTCTCTTGAATCAACCGGATTGATACAATATTCCTTGATTTTTGCGAACTCATCCTCTGTAATAGAGCCTGATAATACGTAAGTTGTTGCAGAACGAATGATAGGTTCTTCGCTCTCATGAAGTAATTTCACACATTGTTCTGCAGAGTCAGCACGCTGATCAAACTGTCCCGGTAAATACTCTACCGAAAACGTTTTATCATTTCCCTGCAAAGATAATGTTTCTTCAAAAACAATATCAACAGGTGGCTCTGAAAAAACAGTACCTAAAGCTTTCTTGTAAGTTTCCTCACTGACATTTTCAATATCATAGCGAATCAATACTCGTACATCCTCTAATGTAGAGATGTCCAAATAGCTTTTGATCTCAGCCTTTAATTCTTTTGCAGCAACTGCATAAGGCTGTTTTTTTTCTACATAAACTCTTCTAACGTTACTCATTATGTAGCTCCTTTCTATTTATAGCCCGAAGGCAAAATAACATCTTTTATTTCCATACCCAACAAATCATGGAAACAAATTTTATTGTACCACATATTTTCACTTTTTGAAAATATTTTCTTATATTTTTTTAGTGAAAAGAAAAAAGAGAGTCAAAAACCCTCTTTTTCTCATTATAATTAAAAATTAGTTTATCGAATATGTTCCAAGCTTAACCTGTTCCCAAACATCATAGTCAGTATCAACAGTATAATTTGGAAGAATGTTATTCTGATATTCTTCATCAAAAGCTTCATCATCAGCCTTTGTCTTAGCATCACTGATTGCTTCATCATAGCTGCTTGTTGAAGTGTTATCTTTTAATTTAATAATGTAATATCCATCTTCTCCCTCAAGAACTTTAGATACCTCTCCCACTTTCATCTTTGCAATTGTCTTGTCAAGTTTTTTAAAACCATCTTTAGCAAGCATCTGTCCGTCAGCATTATAAGTAATTCCGTCGTCATTTGATGTTTTTGGATTTCCCTTATCATCATTTCCAAATACAGTTGAAAAATCTTCTGTACTCTTTACAGTCTCATAGAAAGCATCAATAGTAGATTTCTTCTTAGCAAGTTCATCCTTTGTCAACTCTTTTGTCTTTCCTTCAGCATCGGTTTCACCTTCTGTTGAAAGATAAAAATATTCAAAATCATACTGCTTATAATCTTTTTTTGTAATATCTTTTGTTGCTTTATCATAATCAACATTCAAAGAAGCAATCTTATCTGTTCTATATCTAGCAGCAATTGTCTTCTTTAAAACAGCCTCATAAATTTCTTTCTTAGATAAACCTGTTTTTAATTTATGCTTACCTTTGATATTTTTTACAATTTCGTCTGTTTCACTCTGAGCAGCACTCTTATCATCATCTGTTGCAGAATATCCTTCTGAAACAGCCTTCTGATATAATACAAAATCCTTTGATGCTGCATCGATAACGTTATCAGAAGCTACCTCAGCATTTGTCTCACCTTCAGTCGATGACTCAGCGTTCCAATAATCATAATCAGCACCATAAAACTGTGCATACATCGCTGCCATTGTCTGTCCCTGTGCTTCTTCTTCGTAAATATAATATCCTAAATCACTCATAGAATACTGACCTTTGTCACCATCTGCTGATACAGTAATAACATAATGCTCACGAAGCTGGTCATAACCAACATAAATACATGCTAACAATACGCAAATAGCTCCGATTGTCAATAATACTGCCTTAGCGCTCCACTCAAATGTAGTTGTAGCACCAGTCCCCTGCTTTAAACGAGCCTGACTTGGCTTTTTAACTGGCTTATTTACAGCCTGTTCCTGACGTTCTTCATCCTTAATAATCTTGTTACTCACGATTTTTCCTCCACTTCATTTTTGCTGTTCTCCCCGTGTCAATTCTTTGTAGATACGAAAAGAACACTTATAAATTCTATCTCATATAATTTTAATAAAAATACGCGATAAGTCAAGTACCTGAACAAAAAAATATCAAATCTCACGCGACTGCATGCAGGCTAAATAAGATTTGTCGCCCCACTGCATCAATCGTTTCCTAATTTATAATATATTTCATGAGGCAAATATGCTTTCACAACAATACCGTCTTCCCGATACTCTTCAGACAACAATTGTCCATATTTTCTAATCATTTGAATCTGACCGGCATTACTATAATCAAAAATACGTTCCAAATAAACCTTTTGATTTCTTAACATCGTCTCAATTTCGCCAAGCAACGTATCTAAACCAATTTGTTTTTTGGCGGAAATTTTTACAGTCACGTCAGCCTTAAAATCTTTCAACGTCTGTTCTTCTTCTAGTTTATCAATTTTATTGAATGCTGTAATTACAGGCTTATCCCCCGCACCTAACATTTCCAATGTCTCATATACCGTATGCATATGAATGTCCGATGATTCATTTGACGAATCCACTACATGCAAAATTATATCTGCATATTTAGCCTCTTCCAAAGTACTTCGAAAAGCTTCAATCAAATGATGCGGTAACTTACGGATAAATCCTACCGTATCCGTAAGTAACAACTGCTGGCCACTTTCCAGCACAAGATTCCTCGTAGTTGGATCTAGCGTAGCAAACAATTTATCTTCTTCCAAAACATTTGCATCCGTCAACGTATTTAATAAAGTGGATTTCCCTGCATTGGTATATCCAACAATAGCAACCACAGGAATTGGATTTTTACTTCTTTGTTTTCTTGAAACTTCTCTAGCTTTTTGAATGCCTTCTAATTCCCTTTTTAATATAGAAATTCTTTCCCTAATCAATCGACGGTCCATTTCCAGTTTTTTCTCTCCCGGACCTCTCGTTCCGATACCACCACCAAGTCTTGACAATGAACTTCTAAGTCCCACCAATCGTGTAGCACGGTACTTAAGCTGTGCAAGCTCAACCTGAATATTACCTTCTCTTGTTGTGGCATGTTTTGCGAAAATATCCAAAATCATAATGGTTCGGTCAATTACTTTAATTTGAAGTAACTCCTCCAAATTTTTAAGCTGTGCCGGTGATAATTCATCATCACACACAACACTTGTTGCTTTCGTTTCCTGAACATACAACAATAATTCTTCTACTTTACCTTTTCCTATATATGTTCCCGGATGAATCTTCTCTCTTTTTTGAATCATTCTTCCAACAACAACTGCCCCTGCAGTGCTTGCCAGTTCTTCCAATTCATCAAGACAGGCATTTGTATCATTTCTCTCGTCTTCTTCTACCGCAAGCAGAATAACTCTTTCTTCAATATCTTTTATTTCATGCAATTCTCTCATTCTCGTTCCTCTTTCTTTATGAAACTGTTCTTTCAATCTCATCAATTTTCACAATTAAGTATACACTTCCTAGCCGAATTTTTCAATTCTCTTAACAACTTATCTATTGCATTATTACAGTCTTTGTGATAAAATTAACACAATGTATTGCTTTTTAGCAATCTAACCAATATGTTAATTTTTTAACAATACGTAATTTTTCTGTAATAATTACGTAAATGGAGAAACGGAGGAATAATTATTATGTCTAGAAAAGTAGTTTTAGCAGGTGCTTGTCGTACAGCTATCGGTACAATGGGTGGTTCATTAAGTACTACTCCAGCAGCAGATTTAGGAGCAATCGTTATTAAAGAAGCTCTTAACAGAGCAGGTGTTCCAGCTGATCAGGTTGATCAGGTATACATGGGTTGTGTAATTCAGGCAGCTCAGGGACAGAACGTTGCTCGTCAGGCATCAATCAAGGCTGGTTTACCAATCGAAGTTCCAGCTGTAACAATGAACGTTGTTTGTGGTTCAGGTTTGAACTGTGTAAATCAGGCTGCACATATGATTATGGCTGGTGAAGCTGATATCGTTATTGCCGGTGGTATGGAAAACATGTCAATGGCTCCTTACGCTATGACAAAGGCTCGTTTCGGATACAGAATGAACAATGCAACTATGATCGATACTATGGTTAACGATGCATTGTGGGATGCTTTCAATGACTACCACATGATCAAAACAGCAGACAACATCTGCGAAGAGTGGGGAATCACTAGAGAAGAATTAGATGAGTTTGCATTAAAGAGTCAGCAGAAGGCTGAAGCTGCTCAGAAGAATGGTGCTTTCGATAAAGAAATCGTACCAGTTTCAGTTAAGAAAAAGAAAGAAACAGTTGAATTCAAAGTTGACGAAGGTCCTCGTCCAGGTTCAACAATGGAAGGTCTTGCAAAACTTCGTGCAATCAATCCAAACGGTTTCGTAACAGCTGGTAACGCTTCAGGAATCAATGACGGTGCTGCTGCTATCGTTGTTATGAGTGAAGAAAAAGCTAAAGAATTAGGTGTTAAGCCTATGGCTACATGGGTAACAGGTGCTCTTGCTGGATGCCGTCCAGAAGTTATGGGTATCGGACCTGTTTACTCTACAAAGAAAGCTTTAGAGAAGACTGGAATGCAGATTAGCGACTTCGATATCATCGAAGCTAACGAAGCTTTCGCTGCTCAGTCAATCGCTGTAGGAAGAGATTTAGGAATCGATGTAGATAAGCAGTTGAACCCTAACGGTGGTGCTATCGCATTAGGACACCCAGTTGGAGCTTCAGGATGTCGTATCCTTGTTACTCTTCTTCATGAGATGGAAGCTAAAGATGCTAAAACAGGTTTAGCTACACTTTGTATCGGTGGTGGAATGGGATGTTCTACTATCGTTAAGAGAGACTAATAACAAATTCATTCAATATATCCCATGCCTTTTTAAGGCATGGGTTTTCATGGGTTTATAACCCACAAAATTTATTTCGAAAGGAATGTATACGATGGAATTTATCACTTATGAACAGGAAGAATTCGTAGGCGTTATTACAATCAACCGTCCAAAGGCATTAAACGCTCTTAACTCTACAGTTTTAGACGAGTTAAACGCTACATTGGACAATGTTGATTTAAATACAACAAGATGTCTTATCTTAACAGGTGCCGGAGACAAATCATTTGTTGCCGGAGCAGACATCGGAGAAATGAGCACATTAACAAAAGCTGAAGGTGAAGCTTTCGGTAAAAAGGGAAATGATGTTTTCCGTAAGTTAGAGACATTCCCAATTCCAGTAATCGCTGCTGTAAACGGTTTTGCACTTGGCGGTGGATGCGAGATTTCATTAAGCTGTGATATCCGTATCTGTTCAGAAAATGCAATGTTTGGTCAGCCTGAAGTAGGTCTTGGAATCACACCAGGTTTTGGTGGAACACAGAGACTTGCTAGAACAATCAACGTAGGTATGGCAAAACAGTTAATTTACTCAGCAAGAAATATCAAAGCTGACGAAGCATACCGCATCGGTCTTGTAAACGCTGTATATCCACAGGAAGAATTGATGGATCAGGCTAAGAAACTTGCTTCTACAATTGCAAAGAACGCTCCTATCGCTGTTCGCAACTGTAAGAAAGCTATCAACGATGGTTTACAGGTTGATATGGACAAGGCTATCGTTATCGAAGAGAAACTTTTCGGAGACTGCTTCGAGACTGAAGATCAGAAAGCTGGTATGGGTAACTTCTTAGAGAAAGACAAAGAAAAGAAGTTAAAAGTTGTTCCTTTCCAGAACAAATAATACTAAATAATTTATAAAAAATTCATGTAAATGTACTATTTTAGTTATTTTGTTTTAAATATTTTGAAGTAAAATGGTTAGGATGTACTTACATTAAAAATGTTGTCAGTAGGTGTTGTTTCTACAAGCTCGCTTGCAAAGAAACATACCTACCAGACAACCTAATCTGTATGAGTAAATAGCCCTTTAGGGCGGATTATGAATACAGAATCAACTGCGTTAGCAGTTGGTTTTAACATAAGTATTAATGGCTTTAATAAGCATTAGTAATAGAATTTATTTTAAGGAGGATACACACTATGATAGTTGGAGTTATTGGTGCAGGAACAATGGGTTCTGGTATTGCACAGGCATTCGCTATGACAGATGGTTATGAAGTTCGTCTTTGCGACATCAAGCAGGAATTTGCTGATGGTGGAAAGGCTAAGATTGAGAAGAACTTAAAGTTCTTAGTTGGAAAAGAAAAGATTTCTCAGGAAAAGGCTGATGAAATTGCAGGAAAGATCAAGACTGGTTTAAAAGATATTTGTACAGATTGTGATCTTGTAATCGAGGTTGCTCCTGAAAACATGCAGATTAAGAAAGATACATTCAAAGAGTTACAGGCTATCGTACCTGCTAACTGTATGTTTGCATCAAACACATCTTCTCTTTCAATCACTGAAATCGGTGCTGGACTTGACAGACCAATGATCGGTATGCATTTCTTCAACCCAGCTGACAGAATGAAGTTAGTTGAAGTTATCGCAGGTGCTAATACACCAGCTGATTTAGTAGAAAAGATCAAGAAGATTGCTGTTGAAATCGGAAAAGAGCCAGTTCAGGTTGAAGAAGCTCCTGGATTTGTTGTAAACCGTATCTTAATCCCAATGATCAACGAAGCAATCGGTATCTACGCAGAAGGTATTGCATCTGTAGAAGGTATCGACACAGCTATGAAGTTAGGTGCTTCTCATCCAATGGGACCTTTAGCATTAGGTGATTTAGTTGGTCTTGATATCTGCTTAGCAATCATGGAAGTATTATTCAATGAGACAGGTGATTCTAAATATCGCCCACATCCATTGTTAAGAAAGATGGTTCGTGCTGGTAAGTTAGGTCGTAAGACTGGTGTAGGTTTCTACGATTACAGCAAGTAATTTAATGAACCATATTACCTGCCATTTGTGGGTAATGTAAACATCATAACGAGAGTGTTACTACTCTCCTATTGTATTGATATGTTGGGACATAGATGCCTTACATTATAGATTGAATAATGGACATAGTCCAAATAAAGATGGAGGAATTGAGATGGATTTCACTTTAAGTAAAAAACATGAAATGGCAAGAACTCTTTTCAGAGAGTTTGCTGAAACAGAAGTAAAGCCTTTCGCTCAGGAAACTGACGAAACAGAACATTTCCCTACAGAAATCGTTAAGAAGATGCAGAAATACGGTTTCATGGGAATCCCAGTAGAAAAAGAATATGGTGGACAGGGATGTGATCCTTTAACATACACTATGTGCGTTGAAGAATTATCTAAAGTTTGCGGTACTACTGGTGTTATCGTTTCTGCTCATACATCATTATGTGCAGATCCAATCCAGACATACGGAACTCCAGAGCAGAAAGCTAAATACTTAACACCATTAGCAAATGGTGAGAAGCTTGGTGCTTTCGGTTTAACAGAGCCAGCTGCTGGTACTGATGCTCAGGGTGTTCAGACTAAGGCTGTATTAGATGGAGATGAATGGGTTCTTAACGGATCTAAGTGCTTTATCACAAACGGTAAAGAAGCTGATATCTACATCATTATCGCATATACAGATGTTATCGAAGATGCTAGAGGAAGAAAGAAGAAGAAATTCTCTTCATTCATCGTTGAAAAGGGAACTCCAGGACTTACATTTGGTACAAAAGAAAAGAAAATGGGTATCCGTGGTTCAGCTACTTACGA
>CADBNB010000240.1 GCA_902795895.1 uncultured Lachnospiraceae bacterium
AAATCTATCTCGAAATTCTTGTATAAAAAGACTCCGAGAGAACATTACACTCTTATCATATCATAACCCAGAAACAAAATCAATAATCATTCCTATTTTTATTTGTATTAATTTGGGTACAATTCGATATATATAATACATTGTCTCCAAAGCTTCAAATTATATTCTCTTACAAACACTAACCACATTATAGAAGGAAACTGCCAAATCCACGTTTCTCTCCCTAAATCCCACGTTTTTCCACTCAACAAAAAAGAACGATCACATAACATGCAATCGTTCTTCATCTTAATTGAAATTATGGTAAATACTTCTTCAACGCAGCATTTAATGCATCCATTGTAAATGGCTTTGAAACATGAGCATTCATACCACTTGCAAAAGCATTGTTTTTGTCTTCCTCGAAAGCATTTGCCGTCATGGCAATAATAGGAATTGTCTTCACATCTTCCCTTTCAAGGGCTCGTATTGCCTTCGTTGCTTCATAACCGTTCATAATCGGCATCATGATATCCATGAAAATAAGATCAAAATAGCCTTCCTCAACCGACTTCATCTTTTCTACTGCCTCAGAACCGTTATTAGCAAGTTCCACCGTAGCTCCTTTTTCCTTTAATACAAAAGTTGCCAACTGCTGATTTAGGAAGATATCTTCTACCAACAGAATACGTCTTCCGTCTAATCTTACATTTTCAACTTCCTCAGAAGCAGTTTCCTCCTCTTTCTCCTCTTCGTCAAGTACAGAATCCATAAGTCTTACCAAGTCTGTCTTAAACATTGGTTTCAGGAAGAATTTCGTTGCCCCCGCCTTAACTGCCTGTTCTTTAATCTCATCCCATTGGAACGAACTTAAAAGAATGATTGGTACCTTTTCACCAACCTTCTGGCGAAGTTTATGAATAAAGTCAATCTGCTGCTGTCGTTCTAAAATCATACCTAAAATAAATAAATCGTATCTTGCCTTATCATCATTTTCTGTTCCGGCACGCATTAATGAATCTCTTGCAGAAGTGGTCCATTCAAATTCCATACCAAGCTGTTCTGCAATGGTGGTAATACCATCCACCGTATCCATATCATTATCCACAACAAGCATACGTTTTCCTTTTAATATGCTTTCGTTTAATTGATTTTCTTTTGACTCGGATATCTTTAACTGTAAATGTATCGTAAACTCAGAACCTTCTCCTTTTTTACTCTTTACAGAAATAGAACCGTTCATCATATCTACGATATTTTTCGTAATCGCCATTCCAAGTCCGGTTCCCTCCAACTTACTTGTGGTAGAATCAACTTCTCTTGAAAATGGTTCAAAGATTTTTTCCACAAATTCCTGTTCCATACCAATACCGGTATCTTTTACAACAAATGTGTAATCGCCATATCCGCTGATATCGCATGGATTCTGATAAATCATAAAGCTGATGCTCTTTCCAGCCGGTGTAAATTTTGAAGAGTTACCAAGTAAGTTGATAAATACACGGTTTAACTTCAGAGCATCCACGTAAATATACTCGTCTGTTACATTGAAAATATCCACTGAAAAATCAATATTCTTTGATCTAATCTGTGGCTGGATAATATTGACAGCACTATGTATCAATTCTGATAAGTTGTTTTCTTCTTCTTCCAAAACAACCTTTCCACTTTCGATACGGCTCATATCCAAAATATCATTGATCAATCCCAACAAATGATTTCCTGATGACAAAATCTTTTGCAGACTGTCTTTCACCATTTCCCCATCATCCAAATGATTTACTGCCACATTTGAAAATCCAATAATAGCATTCATCGGTGTACGGATATCGTGGGACATATTTGAAAGGAAAATCGTCTTTGCCTGATTTGCTCTCTCAGCTCTTGCCAAAGCATCCTCAAGCAACTGCTTCTGCTCTGTTTCCTCTCGAACTTCCTTATCATTGTTTGCCAAACCGACAATGATATGTTCATAATCATCTTTTTCACCCATTCGGGCAAATTTCAAATAGAAATGATGAAATTCCTCGTTTACATGTGTACGGAAATTTACAATAAAGGAAGCATATTTTCCCAACTGTTCCATTATATTTTCAAGTCGAACTGCTTTACGCAACTTTTCTTTATCATTTTCATACACGTACTTATCTATGAAGAAATCAAATATTTCATTGAAATCTTTTTGAGTTTCTTTCAATTTATCAATAGCTTCCTGCACTTCTTCTTTTGCACGCTGCTTTAATATTTCGCCGGTAGCTTTGTTGTAACAATATACTTCCGCGTAGTTTTCACTAAGCACATTAACCATTTCCAGATAACGCTCATTCTCATTGAGCAGTTTTGTTTCTGAACGTTTCCATGTAATAGCCGCATAAACTACCAGCCACATAGCATAAATACCAAAAGCAATACCTACGATTACGATCAGTCGAATACCATTTTTATTGTATTGCTGTGCAATCATACTATTAACTTTAGCAGGGAAGGTTTGTACCAGACTCCATCCCTCCTCATTCAAATAGCAAATATATATACTATCATCATCACTATCTTTTTCATCAGAATTTACCCTTACAATTTCTTTATCCTGCAAATTCTTTAAAACTTTTGCATCATTTTCCATAAAGTCATTTACCACTTCTTCGGAATAAAGACTGTAAATATTATGTCCAAGGTTCTCGCTATCAGATGACGCAACAACATTTCGATCCGCATCAACAATAGACGTACAACCCTTATATTCATAGAAATAACTCGTCATCTTTTCCATCATGGTGTCTTCATTAAAGAATCCGACCAAAACACCAATCACTTCTCCCTGATAACGCACAGTAGAATAACAACCAATAATAGTCTGACCGGTGATACGGGAATTTACAATCGCCGTCATACCACTTTCTCCTACGATTCCTTTTAAGTAGTAATCTCGGTCCGAACACTTTCTTACCGTACCATTGGTAGCATAATTATCTCCATTCAAATCTGCAAAATACAAAAAATCAAAAATCGAGTAATTTTCAATTTCTTTTAACAACTCTACGTCAACTTCCGGACTTTCTAAGTTGTTTCCATACAAAAACGCATAGGATTTCATACTGTCAAGACTGTCGTTAAATTTAGAGTATAATAACTCTCTTTTTTGACGCACTACCTCCTGAAGATAGCTTTCGTTGTTCTTTTGCACCTTTGTCTTGTTTGTTTTTATAAAAACAAAACTGGCAACAATTGCAATACTCAGCACTAGTACAATCGGTATAATTTGAATTATTAATGATTTTGCCCTATCACTCATAGAATCCCCTCTAATCTGTGTCGATTTTGCAATACCTCACGATACCCCCATGTTGCATTGCTACATGCTCTATTCCAAATAGCACTGTTCACCCCTAAACAATGTCTATTTCCGTCCATAATTCTTCAATTAATTATATTATACCAATTTTTGTAAAACAAAACAAGAAAAAAGTCGAGAGATGGTGCTTCTTTCCAAGTAAACCCACATATCAGTCTTCTGACAACACTTTTATAGAACAAAGAGTTTTGCTTGCAAAACTCTAGCGCGACCGCGGTATTGCACGGCAATTAACTCCATCTCCGCGGTCTGCGCATCCTCGCAGAGCAATTTCCTATTACAAAAAAGAGACGCTAAAAACTTAGCGTCTCTCTATAATATAATATCCGAATGATTAATCCAATGTATATGGCATCAAAGCGATATGACGTGCTCTCTTGATAGCAACTGTAAGTGCTCTCTGATGTTTTGCACAGTTTCCAGTAATTCTTCTAGGAAGAATCTTACCTCTTTCTGATACATATCTCTTTAATTTATTTACATCCTTATAATCAATACCTTTGTTTTCTTTATCTGAACAGAATACGCAAACTTTTTTTCTTCTACGTCCGCCTCTTCTCTTCATTGGAGAATCTGTTCTTTCGCTCTTATTGTATGGCATAATCGTTAACCTCCTTTTTTATATATCCTAGCCGAAAGGCAACTCCTCTTCAAGGCCGTCTGGAATGTTCATAAATCCATCTGCTGCCTGACTAGGTTCCGGTCTCTGAGTCTGCTCAAATCCACCGTTGTTCTGTGAAGCATTCTTGCTTTCTGCAAACTCAACTTCTTCCAAAACAACGTCAGTTGTGTAAACTCTCTGGCCATCTTTATTGGTATAGCTGCCAGTCTGGATACGTCCACAACCAACAACTTTTGTTCCTTGGTGTAAATACTTCTCAGCAAATTCAGCTGTTCTACCGAAAGTAACACAGTTGATAAAATCTGCCGACTGATCATCGCCCTGGCGCTTAAATCTTCTATCTACTGCTAGAGAAAATCTTGCAACTGCTGTTGCACTCTCACCTTGCGAATATCTCACCTCTGGATCTCTTGTTAAGCGACCCATTAATATAACTTTGTTCATCCTAGGATGCCTCCTTCTTATGCGTCTTGTCTAATGCATAAAAATCTAATGACATTCTCCATGATACGGATGTTCTTTTCAACATCAGCAGGAACGTTTTCATTAGCATCAAATTGGATGAAGTAGTAAAATCCTTCTCTCATCTTCTGAATGTCGTAAGCTAATCTCTTCTTACCCCACTCATCAACGTTAGTGATGGTACCACCGAACTTAGTAACGTACTCTTTTACTTTTTCAATAGTAGCTACTCTGTCATCGTCTTCGATTTTTGCATTAACAACTACAGCTAATTCATATTTGTTCATAGTTGCTTGCACCTCCTTTTGGTCTCTGGCCCTTTTGTCTAAAAAAGAGCAAGGAATATTTTTCTGTAACCAGTACAATTCGAAATTATACCACAATATTTTCCCAAATGCAAGCAAATAATAATTTAAATTTTGTCAGACAAAACAGAATAACTAATGACTATTTCGGTGAAACTTCCACAAGAATAGCTCCTCCAAACGGTGGAAGGGTTAGTTCCAATATACCGTCAGAAATTCGGTATGTGCCTGCCTCCTGGGTATATCCGTCCTGGGAGGTCTGAATCAGACGAACCATCTCTTTTCCATCAAATACTCCAATCTGCCATACCGGAATCTTAAATGTCACCGCACCGTCATTGTTGTTTACTGCTGCCACAATGCGGTTATTGGAGTCGAAACGTCCAAAGGCGATTACATTGTAGGAACCGTACAAAAACTTAAAGGAACCGGTACGAAGCACCTGATAATCCTTGTGTATACGTATCAATTCTTTATGAAGTGCAATCATCTGCTGATTTTCATGTCCCCATGGATAGGTACGGCGGTTATCCGGATCCGTCCAGCCACAGACACCTGCCTCGTCTCCATAATAAATCGTCGGTGCTCCCGGCCATGTCATCTGAAACAATACTGCTTCATACATAACACCGTAATTCAAATGCTGATTGGCAGCCTCAGGTCCCAAAGACGCAGTACGGCCTACATAGTGGTTCGTTCTTGTGAGAAATCTGGAATGGTCATGATTTGACAATTCATTCATGGCAACTAACAATGACTGGGTATTGAAACGTGTCATGTGATGACTCATCGAACCCCAGAAGGCATCCACATTTCCAAGTAAATCCTGTCTCTGCTCGTCACTGTGCTTTTCCATACCGGTCAAAAACCAGGTAAGCGGCTCCATAAAAGCATCGTAGTTCATAACCGTATCCCACTCATCACCCTGCAACCAAGCCGTAGGCTCACCATAATGCTCTGCAAGGATAATGGCATTTGGATTAGCTTCCTTTACATTTTTTCTAAACTGTTTCCAGAAATAATGGTTGTATTCCGGAGAATGTCCCAAGTCAGCTGCCACGTCAAGACGCCATCCGTCTACATTGTATGGAGGTGACACCCATTTGCGGGCAATTCTCATAATATATTCTACCAGTTTTGGCGAATCTTCATAATTTAACTTTGGTAATGTATCATGTCCCCACCAGCCATCATAGGTGTAATTGTATGGCCAGATGCTCTGGTCGTGGAACTTGAAAAATGTATGATACGGACTGTCCGGAGTAATATAGGCACCGTTCTCGTACCCTTCCTGTCCCTCATAAATCCGCTCTCTGTCAAGCCATTTATTGAAGGAACCACAATGGTTAAATACACCATCCAGAATAACTTTCATGCCTCTTTTGTGGATTTCCTCCACCAATTCAGCAAAAAATGCATTACTGGCTTCCAGATTTTCCTTATCCGTAACACGACAGATAAACTTGCTTGCCTGTCTGTTCTCGTAAATATCCGGCGGCAATACTTCTCCCTCATCTTTTACAATCTTACCAAAATGAGGATCAATATAGTCATAATCCTGAATATCGTACTTATGGTTCGATGGAGAAACGAACAATGGATTGAAGTAAATAACCTCCACTCCAAGATCCTGCAGATAATCAAGCTTGTTCATAACTCCCTGCAAATCTCCACCGTAAAATTCACGGACACCCATAATGGCAGGATACTTGTTCCAATCGTCCACTTTTACGGTACCTTCGCCGATGTAATGATATTCATTTGTCTCAACGGTATTATTTTCATCACCTTTACAGAAACGATCTACGTAAATCTGATAGATAACTGCACCTTTTGCCCAATCCGGCGTGGTAAATCCCGGTTTGATGAAAAATTTATAATCGGATAACAGCTCACGAAATACGCCCTTTGCATTGTAATAACACATAGCGCGACCCGCATATATTTCAAAATAATAATCGACTCTTTGCTCGGTAAGTGAAATCTCTGCCTCATAGTAATCAAACAGACGATCATCATATACCTTGGTCATTTCATATCTTTCAGTATTTGTAACCAGATACACCATATCAACATTATCTCTGGCAGTACGAAAACGAATCTTCACATTTTCAAACGGCTGTGGTTCCGGTGGAATACGGTATTCACTTGTACCATCACTAAATAATGCATCCTGATTTAGCACCTGATTCATATTATTAATATAAAATCTCACCTTGTCAGCCTTTGACATCTGGTGAAACTGCAATGTCACATTAAGCCCCATATGGTCACCCTCCTAACGAACACTTATGTTCTCGTTCACAGTTTTCTGCAAACTGAAACTAAAGTTTTACCCAATTTCTATTTTATCCCAATTCGCGTCAATATACAAGCAAAACCGTTTTTCCGTTACGCAAACAAGGAGCAGTCATCCCCTTGACTGCTCCCTATTACATGTACATATACAACAATTCTTCATATAAATTCTTTGGAAGCTTGGCCTTTCCAAAGAATTTTGATTATTTCTCACGATTTTTTACCTGTTTTTTGTACATTCATATTATTCTGTTTTTTCTCAATGGTTTTCTCAATTGATTTTGTAGTACTGTCTGCCACTTTCTCAGCATACTGTTTTGCAGTATCCTTTGCTGCACCTGAAACGGCATCACTAACTACTGAACCGATTTTCTTACCAATGCATCCAACATTGTATTTAAAATGTTCGATTGTAAATAAATTCTCCTCACTTGCCTGCTCTGTTTTTACAGAACTTGTAGCCTGTCCTGAAAATACAGCTCCTAAATCTAAACTCAAAATGCTAAAAATAATAAATGCTGTTATAAGTATCTTAATCTTCTTCATAATAATCCCCCCATTATATATGCGTCATCAAAAGGCTCGTATCGTTTAAAGGTTTCTTATGTTCCATCATTATTTTTGCTATTTGGTTTACCAGCAACTATTTACAATGTCCATATATCGTTTTAAAAAAGCAAAAAGCACATTGTTCAATTTCAGCAATTGTACAATGAGCTTTACCGGCTTCTTCTCATATATCACAATTGCAACTGGCTGTCATGGCACTTAATTTTTGTAAGTGTGTTAGACCCTATAGCTTTGCGTCATAAACTTTCGTTTACTTTGCCTTTCGATCCCATATATTCTTACTTCTACTAGTTACTCCCGTTTCTCTCATCATACAAGTGTAACATTACGGTATCTTAATTGTTTGTATTTTTTCATGTCGTTCTAAAGTTACAAATTACATTTGACATATCTTTATCACAATTTTATTGTAACAAAACTTTTTAATTTTGTCACTAGGAAAGTTGTCCTAGTTATATTAATATATGTTATTTTTTGTTTTTTATTCCTTATTTCCATTAAATTCTGCGGTGAAAATTTCGTACAAATTATGTTACAAGCAAATACTTCTAATGATAAAATGATTACCAGGAGGCAATATTATGCCTAATATGAAACCAATTTCCGATCTTAGAAATTAAAAAACGAGCTTATCGAAAAGTACGGAAAACAAAATACTCAAAACAGGGTTTGTCGTAACGACAAACCCTGTTTTTTTACTTATTATTCTTTTGAATCATCTTCTGTATCTTCTGTTGTCTCTACAACTACCTCATCCTCAGCTTTTGCGCCGCCGTCCTTATCAAACAAGGCTTCAAACTCTTCGCGGGTAATACGCTCTTTTTCTAACAAAAGCTCAGCACAACTATGAAGCACATCGATGTGTTCCTCAATAATCTGTCTTGCTCTTGCGTAACACTCGTCCACAATACGTTTTACTTCCTGATCGATAGTCAAAGCAGTTTCTTCACTAAATGCTCTGGCATGACCAAGGTCACGGCCCAAGAACACTTCTTCATCGTCTGTTTCGTAATTGATAAGACCAAGCTTTTCAGAGAAACCAAATTTCGTAACCATAGCTCTCGCCTGTGCGCTAGCCTGTTTAATATCCTGTGATGCACCCGTAGTAATATCATCCAAAATGATTTCTTCTGCAATACGTCCACCAAGGCTTACGATAATATTTTCCATCATCTGTCCCTTTGTATTGAACATATCATCATGCTCCGGAAGTGGCATAGTATAACCTGCTGCACTGCCTCCGGTAGGAATGATAGAAACCATATATACCGGTCCAACCTTTGGTAATACGTGGAACAAAATCGCATGTCCTGCTTCATGGTAAGCAGTAATTCGCTGTTCCTCTTTGGAAATGATACGGCTCTTCTTTTCTGTACCAATTCCAACCTTGATGAAGGATTTATTGATATCCTCCTGAGTAATGTATGCACGATCTTCTCTTGCGGCACGAATTGCTGACTCATTCATAAGATTTTCAAGATCAGCTCCCGTGTAACCGGCAGTTGTGTGTGCAACATTGTGTAAATCCACGTCATCTCCAAGTGGCTTATTTCTTACATGAACTTTAAGAATTTCTTCTCTTCCCTTTACATCCGGACGTCCTACTGTAACCTTACGGTCAAATCGTCCCGGACGAAGAATGGCTGGATCCAAAATATCCAAACGGTTTGTGGCTGCCATAACAATAATACCTTCATTTACACCAAAACCATCCATCTCAACAAGCATCTGGTTCAATGTCTGCTCACGCTCATCATGTCCACCGCCAAGACCGGTACCACGGCGTCTTGCCACCGCGTCAATCTCGTCAATGAAGACAATACAAGGTGCATTTTTCTTTGCATCTGCGAATAAGTCACGAACACGGGAAGCACCCACACCCACAAACATTTCCACAAAATCAGAACCTGAAATGCTAAAGAATGGTACCCCAGCCTCACCGGCAACAGCTTTTGCCAACAATGTTTTACCGGTTCCCGGAGGTCCTACTAAAAGAACACCCTTAGGAATTCTGGCACCAACTGCATTGTATTTCTTAGGAGCTTTTAAGAAATCTACGATTTCCTCTAACTCCACTTTTTCTTCCTGTAATCCGGCAACATCAGGAAATCTTACTTTTGCATCTTCCTGCGTTGTCATCTTTGCACGGCTTTTTCCAAAGTTCATAACCTTACTTCCGCCGCCACCGCCTCCTCCAAGCTGTCCTGAAAGGAATACCATGGCTAAAAGGAACAATACGGTTGCAAACAAATACGGTAATATAACGGAGAACCAACTGTCCCCACGTACATCCGACACTTTATAAATGTTTGGCTGTACTACATCCAACTCATCCTGCAATTTATTTACATCCGACACGTTAAAAGTCTTTGTACTTTTCGAGGAATCTTTAAACTTAACAACTACTTTACCGGTAGGTATTTCCTTATTTTGCTTAATCTCCACGGATGCTACCGTGCCTTCCTCAATATCACTTAATAACTGTGCTCTTCCGTAACTCTCTGCGCCAATATTTAATATATCTTCCGCAAAGAATACACTCAATAAAACAAGCATGATAGCAATAATATAAAATCCGCCTGTTCTCATCTGTCTTTTCAATATTTTCTGCCTCCTTCTATTCCATAATTCCTATATAAGGTAAATTGCGATACTCCTGTGCATAATCCATGCCATATCCTACCACAAACTTGTCTTCAATTTCAAAACCAACATAATCGGCATTTATCTCACACACTCTTCTTGAGGGCTTATCAAGCAATACACATATTTGAAAGCTCTCTGCCCCTCTCTTATTTAGTATATCCCGAAGTTTAAAAAGCGTTCTTCCTGTATCTAAAATATCTTCCACAATTAAAACGCATTTTCCCGAAATATCCTCCGAAAGATCTAAATCAATGGAAATATTTCCGGAACTTTCTGTTCCATCTCCATAACTGGAAACTTTCATAAAATCAATAGTCACAGGCATCTGTAAATGCTTCATCAGCTGACTCATAAACATCACGCTGCCCTTTAATATTCCAACCAGATGAAGTGGCGTCATACCCATATCTTCATTGATTTTCTCTGCTAAAACTGCAATTCGTTTTTCTACTTCCTCTTGAGAAATCCACTGTTTTACCTGCATATTATCCCCTTCATTTCTATATATTTGCATGCTTGCGGCAAACTCTCGACTTTCTAATCATTTCCTTCCTCTGTCGAAAGTTTTATCTCAATCTCCAAAATACGCTTTGTGTCCTGTGTCACGTAGCATCCGGCACCGGCTCTTACCCGTGGCACCCACAAAAGATTGCTACCCTCTGCAATTCCCCAAATATACGCCCGTTCTCTTGCGGAAATCCCTGCATCCATACATAACTTTTTCACAGATTTGTGATGTCCGGCAGTATCAATCACCATCTCATCATCTTTTTGCAAAGTTCGCAAAACAACCGTATTTTTTATTTTATCATAATCAAACCATTTGATACAACTATTTTTTGGGATTTCTTTTGAAATATTCTCTATATTTTCTGCAGAAATAATCTTTGCTGTTACTATGGTTCCATCTATAAGTTTTTGAGAAGTACCATCTATAGAAAGGGGTATTTCCCAGTTTCCATCTTCATTTTCCTTTGGGATATGAAGTAAAATGGCACCATATTCCCTCACTGCTTCCATTCCATAAGGCAGATTTATTTTTCTTCCCACTTGTTTTTCGGCAAGTTCCATAACACTCTGAATATGTGTTTTATCAATATTTTTTTTCGTTCCTGACAGCCGTTCACAAGCCTTTGAAATCACCCATCGTTTCATAACGGGATGCACTTTTTCCATCTCTTCCACACAAATTCTAAACTCCTCACTATCAAAGGTTACAAGTTGTTCCCAGGCTTTTTTCCCCTCCACACCAAGGAAGTCCTCTACCTCAGCCATAGTATCTGCCAGCTCGCAAATATGCTCTACCGTCTTTTTATTGATTTTCTCCGTAAGTTGTGGAAGTATACAATTTCTCAAACGATTTCTTGTGTATTCATCCGTCTGGTTTGTGGAATCTGTCTGAAATGGTTGACACTCTTTTCTCAAATATGTTTCGATTTCTTCTCTGCTAAGACAGAGCAAAGGTCGTATAAGATTACCACGCCTGCTTCGAATCCCTGCCATTCCCGTCACATCCGTGCCACGACACAAATGATGCAACACCGTCTCTGCCTGGTCATTTTTATGATGTGCCACTGCAATCTTTACGGAATCTTTTCCAAGTTGTTCTTCCAACTGTGCCGCAAGATTTTCGAAAGCCTCATATCTTACATTTCTTCCTGCTTCTTCTTCCGAAATGCCATGAAGCTTTGCAAGTCCCGGCACATCCACGGAAATTACCTGACAGGAATAACCGTATTTTTCGCACAATTTTTCACAAAACTTCTGATCCTCTAAGGCTTCCTCCCCGCGTATTCCATGATTTACATGCACCGGATATAAAAGCCAACCATTTTCCTTTGCCATTGCATGAAGCATTAAAAAAAGGCACACGGAATCAGCGCCACCGGATAATCCAAGGATTACCCGGTCGTTTTGATTTAGCATGCCATGTTGTTTTATATATTCTTTTACTTTTCTTAATGCATTCATTTTGTTGCCCCTGTTTTTCTCTTACAATTCATTCTGATAATATCATATCACAGCCACTAGATTAGGACAAGAAAAGGATTTCTTCATTTTTATAATGCATCCATAACTGCAACTAAGATTGTGGACTCAGTGAGTCCACAATCTTAAGAAATGCTTATACCAAAACTTTGGCATCCTCGTCTCCTCTTTCTATATGAATGGACTTCACTTTTTGTTTTGTCATGTTCCACACAGAAACAAACAAGTCGATTTCCCTTTTCGTTGCTTTCGTTCCAATCCATTGATTGTACCATTTATTACTACGAAAATAATTGATAATATACTGCCACAGACTTACCTTTTGAGGCTTCTCTTCTTCATTGGCAAGCAATTTTTCTGCCCCGGCATCCAAAATCTTTGGAAGTATTTTTCGGATAATTGGGTCAAAACCTCCAAGGCGCACTTCCAAAGAATCCAATATAGTATTGAGATCCTCTTTGGAAAGTCCATACTTATCCTTATATAGTACCAGATATGCCAGTAAAAGTGATAAACTGTCCTTGTCCTGCAATACCAGCTCACTTACCTTATCACACTGGAAATTTGCGTTAAATGTTTTATCATCTGCAATTCCAAATGCCGCAACATTTCCAAGATAGGTTCCTATCTGCTCTTTTTCTTTCTGGTCCATATTGTTTACCCAGAATTGAATAACAGAATGAAGTTTCGTAATACCTTCCGCCTCATCAATATGTTTAAATTCTTTTCTCACAAAGTAACCATTTTCATCTTCCAAAACAATGGATAACGGGCAATGAAACTCCGCCGTAGAACGAATACCGGTTCCTTTTACAAAAGAATTCACTTTTGGTAACGGACTTAACAACATATGTACAAAATCTGCCTGGGTGGAAATATTCTTTATACTGTCCGACTTTTCAGAAATTTCCTTGGAATATTTTTTGAAAAACTCTTCCTGAAATCCCTGTCCGTCCATTCCTAGACATTTGCTCACTCTGTCATCCAGCAAAGTACAATACATGGCTTTATTGGCACCTTTGGAATGTCCCACCAATTCGATGTCATCCGCATCTAACCCTCTTAAAAATGCAAGTGCCTCTTTTTGTATCGGTGTTTCATCCAAATACAATCCTTTAAAATTGTCCACCCATTCCCAGGCTCCTGATGTTCCTTTGAATGTAACAATGACCTGACTTGGATTTGTGTCGCTTGCATAAACCAGTGCAAGAGTTACGTTTGTCTCAGCTTTCTTTCCTCCGTCTAAGGTAATGACATTGCCTTTTGAATCCTTTTTAAACTGTACCATACGATCAATGATTTTTAAATTAATAAGTTTTTTATTTTCTCTCAGACCTTTTATGACAGCCACCCATTCTGCAATATCTGCCACTGCACCGCTGGTAGCTTTTGCATCTTCCGTAACACTAGCTTCTTTTGGTATTCTTTTGGTAGCGTTAGGATCATTGCCAAACTGGTATTTTATCATATTTCCAATACCGTTATCATCTAGTCCCAAACTGTCCAAAAGCCAGACTAGTTCCTTCTTTTCACTGGCAGCCTCATCTATTTTCTTTTTAATGATACTGGAAAATTCTTCTTTTGCACATTCCAAAGCCTTTGCTTCCAGTTCTTTTTTCTTTTTGTATGTTCCCTTGTATTTATCCCTGTATTTATCAAGGAAGCCTACCCTCCACTTAGGATTTGCCGCCCACAACACATCCTGGTCAATATACATGACCAATTCCAGTAATGCAAAGTCTTCCTTCGTCAATAAACTCATTTTTGCCCCCTCCGAACTGTTTGCGATTCAACTCGTCTAATTTTAGTATAACGGATTCGTCTGCTTTTGAAAACCATTTTCATGGATATTTTCAACCACTAAAGGTTTTAATAAACTTACATTCTTTTATGTTTTTTTCAAATGTTGCACCTTTAGCATTTTTCTCAAATATCTACTCTTCCACTTCCATAAAATACATCCTAGACGCAAAGTCCGGATAGAAGCGAATCTGGTCATTGTAACCAGTTCCTGCAAATGCCTGTCTAAGCTTCACTCCGGCATACATAAGCTGGTCGCCGCTTGCCACATAGTCTTCCGTCTCCCCATCCATTTTCACAAACTTCGCCACAAGGTTGTGCACAATAGAATCCGGCTTAATGTGTATCGGTGATGCCGTATTTACCAAATCTCCAAAGTTTTTCACATTGTACTTTAAATTTCTGTTTGAAAAATGATAGGTAAATTGCGGATTTAACCCCTTTGGTTTGTAAGTCGCAAACATTGTGTTTGGAATAGCAAGGGTTTGAAACTTCATGCCTACCGCTTTCTTTTGGTCTTGTGAGACACAAGTCCAGGAACGCTCATTTTCCCTGTTTTGTGCTAAAGCTCCCTGATAAGAGGAAATAAGCCCGGAATGAGACTCTCCCCGATAAAATCTTCCAAACTGCAATACCTCTCTCCAATGTTTATACAGTGCAATCTGCACTTTTACCGCTTCTAACTCTTCCTTTTTCATATCTGAAAAGTTGCATTCATAGCCACAGACTCCAAAGGCAGCCACATGAAAACGGGTTTCTAAAGGTGTCCTTCGAAGCGTCTGATGGTTCGGACAGCCTGACACATGGGCACTTACTACAGACATTGGATAACCATAACTGTAGTTTGTCTGCATTTCACTCCTGCAAAGTGCATCCGTATCATCACTTGCCCAAATCTGTGGAAAATAGCACAATATTCCAAGGTCAAAGCGATTGCCTCCTGCGGCACATCCCTCAAACAGCACTTCCGGATACTTTTCCGTCAATTCTTTCATGCAACGGTACAATCCCATATAGTAACGGTGCACCACTTCCCCCTGTCGTTCCTTTGGAAGATGTTTCGAAAATACATCCGTAAATGTGCGGTTCATATCCCATTTCACATAGGAAATATCGGCACTGTCTAAAATATTACTCACTGTCTCAATGATAAATTCCTGCACTTCTTCCTGCGTCAAATCTAAAATACGCTGATTTCTGCCTTCCGAATGAGGCTTCTTTGGAATTTCCAGTACCCACTCCGGATGTTCCTCATAAAGATGACTTTTCACATTTACCATCTCCGGCTCCACCCAGATACCAAAATCTAATCCCATTTCCTTTAATCTCTCTGAAAATCCGTCCAATCCATCGGGGATTTTCTTCGCATTTTCCTGCCAGTCTCCTAGAGAACTGGTATCGTCATTTCTCTCCCCAAACCAGCCATCATCCATGACAAACAGCTCAATTCCCGCATTTTTTCCTACTCTCGCCAAATCCAGCAATTTATTTTCATTGATATTAAAATATGCTGCTTCCCAACTGTTTAACAACACCGGACGTTCCTTCTCTTTCCAATATCCCCTTACAATGTGCTGCCTTACGAAGTCGTGCATATGCTGACTCATACCGTTACATCCAAGATGTGAGTAGGTAACTGCTGCCTCCGGTGTTTCAAAGGTTTCCCCAGGCCCCAACAACCATGAAAATCCGTCGGGATTGATTCCTGTGGAAATGCGAAGCTTTCCGAAACTACTTACCTCTGCCATTTCATAATGATTTCCACTATAAATCAGATGAAATCCAAAACAATCCCCAAAATCTTCAGTTGTTCCACATTTTGTTAGCATAACAAAGTTATTTGCACGGCTGGATGTGGTTCCGGTATAGCTTGCATTCACGTATTTTCCAGGTTGTAACACGGTTTCGCACTTTCGCATTTCTCTTGCCCAGGCGCCACGAAATGTAGTAAACACATACTCCTCAGGCTCCATGTCAAGTTGCAGACTAAGGAGACGTTTCACCTGCACCGGCTCATTACTGTCATTTGTAAGAGTGGCACTTCTTGTAATTACGTCACAATCCTCAAACACATGGTAATACATAATTAAAGTTAGTCCATACTCCTTATCTTTCAAAACGATTTTTAACTGCTGTGCATTTCCATGTTCATCATAAGAAGATGGCATGGTTTCAAGCCCATGCTTTCCTTGAAGCACCAAATGACTGTCGTACAAAAAGTCCGAGGTACTGCTGCCATCTTCGTGAACCACATGAACAAAAGGCTCACGGATATCCCCTTTTCCGTAAGAGGACATTTCAAGGCAGATATCCTCCAAGGTTAGCTGTTTATAATCATCGGAATACCCATTACAATTTCCCGGAATAAAGGTCTGTTTTTCAAACATAGCCTCCATGTTGCCTTCTTCTGCCACTTTTCTTCCATAATACAAATGCTCTAAATGGCCACTTTCCATGACGCGAAATATATAAGATGTATCCCTTGTACCCAAGTGAAATACCTGATTTCTAACCTTAATCATTTTTATCCCTCTTTCCTCTATGTGGTAAATATTCTCTTTTTTGATAACTCATACTGTGGGTATATATTACAAAGACTCGCTTTCGTACAGTCTTTTACATATATACCCACAGCAAAAGTCTAAAATTTAGTGAATGCGCTTACCGAAATAACATAAAAGGATGGAAATCGAAATTTTTCTTTTTCCATCCTAATTTATCATTTATTTGCTCGGATTCTTTTTACGCAAGAATTCCGAGAAATCATTCGCTTGCACCGCGTTTTTCTTTAATCTGACTCACGATTTCCTCCACTTTCTTCTCGTCTAACATGAAGTGTTTTCTAAATACGATGGTCGCAATGATAAGTCCTAAGATTGGCAGGATGGTCATTGTCATACATAGTCCCATTTTTGAAGTAGCATTAATTGCCTTTACCACAGTGTCGGTTGACGTATCGCTACTGATATGGAAGACACTGAGACAAATAGATACGATCAATGCAGCCAGTCCGGATGCAAGTTTTACTACAAATGTCTGCATTGAGAAAATAACACTCTCATCCCGTCGGTCATTTTTAAGTTCTCCGTAATCTACGGTGTTTGCAAGGAATACGGTTGTTAAAACCTGCAATACACCACTTGCTGCAAAGATGAAAAATGCAGGTACAAACAATACATACACAATGTTCATTGCCGGTGTAAAGGTAAGTAATAGTAATACGCCATATCCTATCATTTCTGCAAGCATGCAGACATAAAATACTTTTTTTGTACTGAAAAATTTACGTAACAACGGATAAAACAACATCATTCCAAGAATTTGAATTCCACCGCCAAAGCTAAAAAATAAGGTGAATTTTGCCCTCCAGTCATTCCCTGCAATAGCATATTTAAAGAAATATATCACAAGGTTTGAAGTAATGTACATAGCGCAGTTGATAAGCACAATAGCCACAACCACAGTCATTGCCTGATCATTTTGAACGAGTGCCTTAAACATCTGTCCTACGGAAGGTGTCTCCATATCAACATTTGATTTTTCTTTGATATTAAGACAGGTAATAAGTATAAACAGGATAAAAATACCTGCCACAATTAAGGCTAACATATGGAAACCTTCAATTTCGTTTGCTTTTTTGTCTCCACCTCCCAGTGCCTGTACAAGCATAACTGTAAAGATGGAAATCAAGGCAGAGCCAACTCCTGCACAAGACCTTGCCAGTCCCGTGAGCCCTTCTCTTTCTTTACCACCCCGGGTAAATGCCGGAATCATTGACCAATACGGAATATCCATCATTGTGTAGGTAACACCCCACATAACATATACGATTGCCGCATAGGCAACTAAACTTTTTCCTTCCAAAGATAACGGTGCGGAAAACATCAGGTACAACAATACTGCATTAAGCAAGGTACCCATTAACAACCAAGGTCTGAATTTTCCCCATCTTGTCTTTGTCTTTGCAACTAAAACCCCCATAATCGGATCATTGAAAGCATCAAATACTCTGGCAGCCATCAAAATAATTCCCATGGTTACTGCTTTAACACCAAGCAAATCCTGATAATAGTAAAGGATATAGCTGGCAGAAAGCATGTACACCATATCTTTTCCTACGGCGCCAATTCCATAAGAAGCCTTTTCCCTAAATGAAAGCTTCATACGCACATCCCCCTTTCTTCAATGCCATTTTATTTTTTTTGTTTCATCGCCAGTTCTACTACTTTGTAGGCACCATCATAAAGACCGGCTTTTTTATTGTTCTCGATACAGTCCAGCATATCGAAGAATACTTTTTTCTCGTTAATGAAAAGTTTCAGCATTTGCAAGGTATGCGGAATATCTCTACACTCTAGACTTCCGTCTCCCACTTCTGCAGAATGGATTGCTCCCCACATTTCATGTCCGCCCACACGTTTGATAAACAGTTTTGGTACCGGATAAAATGCCAGTTCACTTGGTTTTGTAACCAGTACATCACAACTTCTCATAAGTAGGTTGGTACAATACACGGCTTCAAATATATTTTTGTGATAAAATCCGTGAACCCCGGTTACATCCCCGGTTAATGCTTCTTCACAGAATTTCTTTGTATCATCCCAATCATCCATATGGGTAGTAGAAAATGCCTCTAATTCCGGAATTTCCTTTAAAAGTTCTTCCCAAACGTGATAATAATCCCCTACATTTACATATAAAGCGGCTTTCTCTACTTTGATAAACGGCAAAAGATATTTGATGATTGCCGCAAATATTTCTTTCTGTGCACCTGCGCCTCCAATGGTAAGAAGGAAACGCATTGGTTTTCTTTCTTCTTTTCTCTTACGGCGGGCTTTACAATCTTCTTCTATATTGCTCACCAGCTCATGGTCGATGTAGTGACCGGTATATTCTAATTCTTCTTTTGGCATCGGATGCAATACTTTCTTTCCTGCCATGCCATTTAAAATACGATATCCCTGATATGCAAAATGTGTCTGCACTGTATGGAGACTTCCTTCTGAAAAATGAAGCGCCATAGGCCAGTTATCAGGAATGGCATTGACTACGTATTGCATTTTTGCATGAACGGCAGCCTGTGCCGGCCACACATGGGTAGCCACCACCGGAATATCCTTTGGAATCTTCTTATAAATCGGAGCCATAAGCTCTGCATTTTTCTGGTCCGATGCGTTGTAGGTTATTTTACGGAAGCCCTCATAATTTAGTGGTTCCCACACTAATTTATTGAACAATCTGCTCTTTTGTGAAAGTCTCGAACCAAGAGAATACAAATCATTCTGAGCACTGATTACCTTTGTACAGGTTGTGTGAGGAAATCCGTTCAAATCAAGCCAATAAGGTGTATACCCCATGGAATGTGCGGCAGAGGCAATTGCCATGGAAATACGGTAATGTCCAAATCCCATACGGATATTTCCTACGATAATTCCTTTTTCACGGTCAAACTTTTCAATGGTATCTTGCCCTGCTCCCACCGGTTTTATACTGATATTTTTTACTCCCAGCATATCGCCAATGTAGGGATTTTCCTCGATGACACATGGATAATTCACATCTTTGTCATCTCCGAATTTTCGAATATTTTTCTTCTTTGTCTTTTTTGCCTTATTGTAGGCACTTGTAGGAATTGCATTTCCAAAAATAGCTCTTGATCTGTCTTCCATAATAGACACCCCCTGATTTTTTGTAGCTTACGCCCTGTCCCAAATTTGACAATCACACTGTAATAATGTTACTTTTCATGACCTCACTGATAATATTATTTTCAATTGTCTAAAAAATGTTACACTTCTTCAACCTACACCATACTTCATATAATTCAAGTATACTACCAACAATTTCCAGTAGCAACGCAGACTTTGTTACAAATTTGTAAACTATTTTTTCTAAAAGTAAGTTTGCTAAAAAAACTGCTGTTGACATAAATAGTACATATTTTTTTTCTATACTAAAACAGTAAATCGAGAACATAATAATGTTCTCTCAGAGTCTTTTTATGCAAGAATTCCGAGAAAACATTACTTAAAAATGTACTCTCGGAATCTACTTTATACCATAATTTCGGCTATATTTTCCTTGGATTTCCTCCATTTCCTCGTCGTACACACCGTGTACGCACTGCGGGAATGTCGTTATCCAAGAAAAATCTATCTCGAAATTCTAGTATAAAAAGACTCCGAGAGTACAT
>CADBNB010000241.1 GCA_902795895.1 uncultured Lachnospiraceae bacterium
ATCAAACTGTCCACAGTATCACAATTTTCGTACATTACTGTACTGCCATGAGTGGCATTGTAACACAAAAAGCAAAAACAATATATAATAATCCGAAGTCACCTGCAATTTGGTTGCAACGCTTCCAAAAAGCACTGACATCAAAAATAATTAACCTTGTCTTTGTTTGTGTCTAGGGTTTTCGCAGATTACTCTTACTCTGCCTTTTCTTTTGATGATCTTGCATTTTTCGCAGATCGGCTTAACAGATGATCTTACTTTCATCGTAATCTCTCCTTTCACAAAAGTCCATTTGATATTTTATCACAAGAAAAATAAAATTGCAAGCATTATTATTTTTCTTTTCAACGGTTTTGTTTTCTTTTAAATATAGATTATTTTCTTTTGAACAATTTTCATTTTTTAATTATTCACTTAAACAATTCTTTTGGAAACTATTTTTTCTTTTTCAATGAATACTGTTCTTTTTAAAAATTGACAATATTGAGTGTCGGCTTATTTATCTCTCCAAATAATTCTACCCTTTGATAAATCATATGGTGAAAGCTCTAATGTAACTTTGTCACCTGGTAAAATACGAATATAATTCATTCTTAACTTACCACTGATGTGAGCTAACACAACATGACCATTTTCCAACTCAACCTTAAACATTGCACTTGGAAGTTTTTCAATTACAGTTCCTTCAATTTCTACTACATCTGCTTTTGACATATTAAATTCCTCCTATATGATAAATTATCTAACCTTGCTCACTAAACAATTTGATTGCTCTCTTCACATTTAAATCTGTTATCTTAACTGTTTCGTCGAACTTTTTCTCAACAAAACAAATATGTTTTATATTTTTTATTTTTGGTTTATCTACGAGCTTATAAACTCCGTCTGCAAGTTTCACACGTTTTTGTTCTCTATCGATTCCTACTATAATATAGAAGAAACCTTTATCATGACCTGCCTCGGAAATTACAAGATCACCAATGTTCATCTGCTCCATACTGGCTTCACCTACTGTCCTAAAGAGATAATATTACCGGTTCATCCTCGGTGATTAAAACTGTGTTTTCATAATGGGCGGATAAGGATCCATCCTGCGTAACAACTGTCCAATCATCCTCCAACCACCATACCTCGTAACTTCCTGCATTGACCATAGGTTCAATGGCAAGCGTCATTCCCGGCACAAGTTTTACTCCTTTGCCGCGAATTTTATAATTAGGTACTTCCGGTTCTTCATGCAGATTTTTACCAATTCCATGTCCAACCAAATCTCTTACCACAGAAAAACCATTTGCCTCAACATATTTCTGAATGGCAGCTGAAATATCATATAAATAATTTCCTGCCTTGGCAAATTTAATTCCTTCGAAGAAACTTTGTTTTGTAACATCCATCAATCTTTGTGCTTCTTCACTAACCGTTCCAACGGCATGTGTTCTTGCAGCGTCGGAATGATAACCTTTGTATATCACACCGGCATCAAGACTGACAATATTTCCTTCATGTAATATATGCTTTTTGTTCGGTATTCCATGCACAATTTCATCGTCAATGGAAATACAGATAGATGCTGGATAACCATTATAATTCAAAAATGAAGGTTCGCATCCAAAACTCTTAATTAAATCATATCCTTTTTGATCAATATCCCATGTGGAAATTCCCGGCTGAATGAATTTTTCCAATTCATCATGCACGATAGAAAGAATCCTTCCGGCTTCTTTCATCTTTTCAATTTCCTCAGCAGATTTAATTGAAATACCAGACATAATTACACCTCAAGAATAGCTACGATACTGTCAAATACTTTTGACATATCCTGTGTTCCATCAACAGACTTCAAAATATTTTTCTTTGTATAATAATCAATCAATGGCTGTGTCTGCTCATGATATACTTTCAAACGATTCTTAACAGTTTCAGGCTGATCGTCATCTCTTAAAATCAACTGTCCGCCACAAGCATCGCAAACACCTTCAACTTTTGTAGGGTTGAATACTACATGGTATGTTCCACCACATGCTACACATGCTCTTCTACCTGACATTCTGTTAATAATGTTGTCATCTGGAACATCAACGTCAATTGCAAAATCAACCTTCTCACCAATTTTAGTAAGAGCAGCATCTAATGCTTCTGCCTGAGGAATTGTTCTTGGGAAACCATCCAAAACATATCCGTTCTTTGCATCAGCCTGTGAAATACGGTCAACAACCAAATCACAAACTAATTCATCAGGAACTAAAGCACCTTTATCCATATATTCTTTTGCTTTCTTTCCTAAATCTGTACCTTCTTTGATATTTGCTCTAAAAATATCTCCGGTAGAGATGTGTGGGATGCTGTATTTTTCTGCAATTCTTTTCGCCTGAGTACCTTTTCCTGCACCAGGTGCACCTAACATAATAATCTTCATATTATACCTCCATTTATCATTTATGATATCTCAAAATTCACCTTCATATCATAATTTCGGCTGTTTTTCCTTTATAATGAAATGCTTCACTTAATCAAACCAAATGTTTTGCTCGTAAACTTTTCATGCCTCACGGTAATAGGAAGCAATTCCTATAAAGCAAGATAGCTGTAGTTGCGATGCAACTACAGCTTAATCTTTTATCGTATATTATTCGCTCAAGAATCCTCTGTAATGACGAACCTGTAACTGAGATTCAATCTGTTTCATAGTCTCAAGTACTACTCCAACGATGATGATGAGTGATGTTCCACCAAAGGAAACATTTGCCTCAAACGCTCCTGAGAAAATAATAGGAATTACTGCAACAATAGTTAAACCTACTGCTCCGATAAAAATAACATAATTTAATACCTTTGTTAAATAATCTGTAGTTGGCTTACCAGGACGGATACCTGGGATAAATCCACCCTGCTTCTTCATATTGTTAGCAACTTCAATTGGATTGAATGTTACTGATGTATAGAAGTAAGCAAAGAAAACAACCAATACAATATATACTACTAAACCTAACGTATATTTAAATTCACCAAAGCTAGATGTATCACACCAATCGTTCTGGTTACAAACCTTTAAGAACTTTTGGAATAATGTAGCTCCAGAACCAGACTGTGGCTGAATTCCGAAGAAACTAGCTATTACGATAGGAAATGATAACAAAGATCCTGCAAAGATTACTGGAATTACACCAGCAGTGTTTACTTTCAGTGGAATATGTGAAGACTGTCCTCCAACTAATTTTCTACCTTGTAACTTCTTTGCGTACTGTACAGAAATTCTTCTTTCTGCATCTGATAATACAATGATAAACACGATCATTGCAATTAAAACAGCAATAATTACAGCTACAGCTGTTGCTTTTCCACCATAACTATTTGCTCCTACAACGAACTTATTATTAAGTGTCTTTAAGTCCGCTGGAATTCTCGAAAGAATGTTGATTAACAAAATGATAGAAATACCATTTCCAACACCCTTTTCAGTGATTCTTTCTCCCAACCACATTAAGAATGTGGCACCAGCTGTTAATGAAACAACGCTTACAATTACATTTGTAAGTCCCATAGATGTTTCAAAATAACCTTTATTACCGAAGCCGATTGCCATAGCTGCACTTTCTAAGATAGAAAGCATAACAGCTACGTAACGAGTCCACTCAGTAATCTTTTTTCTACCCTCTTCACCATCTTTTTGTAATTCTTCCAAAGAAGGAATCGCAATTGTTAACAACTGCATGATAATAGATGATGTGATATATGGTGTGATGCTAAGTGCGAATACTGACATGGTAGAGAAAGCTCCACCAGTCATCGCATCAAAAAAGCTCATCGCATTCTGCTCTTCAAAGAATTTTGTAAAAACATTTCTATCAACTCCTGGGATAGGAAGAGAAGCACCAATTCTAACAAGAATTAGAGCAAAAAAGGTGTATATTAATTTATTCCTTACATCTTTAACTTTTAAAGCTTCGCGGAATGTCTTTAACATATTATTTCACCTCAGCTTTTCCACCAAGTGCCTGAATCTTCTCTACTGCTGAAGCACTAAATGCATCAACCTTAACCTCAAGCTTCTTAGTTAATTCTCCATTTCCAAGAATTTTAACACCATCTTTTGGAT
>CADBNB010000242.1 GCA_902795895.1 uncultured Lachnospiraceae bacterium
AGGATGCGCAGACCGCGGAGATGGAGTTAATTGCTGCGCAATACCGCGGTCGCGCTAGAGTTTTGCAAGCAAAACTCTTTGTTCCAATGCGAAATGTTAAACTCTTCGTGCATTATATACAAAATAATTGTAAGAAAATTGTCATAATTTTGACATGGTAAAAAAATAGATTTAACAAATTCTTAGAATATGATATTTTGAAATGTGAAAAAAAGTATTTCTTTAATCAAAAAGCGAAATTTTACATTTTAAAATGATAAAAATATGTTAAAAAAGGAAGTGAAAAGACGAATATCGCAAAAAAGAAAATAAAATATTTGAGAAAGTGAAAAAAGCTCAAAACATTGTTATATGTGAGGTTCTTGTGGGTTATTGCAAAAATATTTGGTACAAAAATAAAAAAATTGTTGAAAAATAACAAAAAAGGTCTTGCAAAAGAAATAAAAGTATGTATAATTTAAGTATGAGGTAAAGATAATCGTGTGGGGAGCGCGGTTACATGTGACAACAGGGGAATTTGATATAGGGCATGCGAGGGACGCATGGAAGCGCACGGCACAAGTAACAAGGAGGGGTTTGTTATGACAGAGGTTAGTATTCCAAAGATACGCAAGAGCGTAAGAGCACATACCGGTAGCGAGGTTAAGGTACGTGCAGTAAATGGAGAGGAGAAAGTTGAAATCGCGCGCGGGGTGATTTCAGAAACTTATCCAAGTGTGTTTGTAATTACTTCAGAGAATTATGAAAGTATTTGCAATCACAAAACATCATTTAGTTATTGCGATATCTTGACACGTGAGATTGAACTTTCATTATGTTCATAAGCGTGCAAAGCAGGGTTTTCGTTTGAAGGGGATTATAAGTTTTATGTAATAAGATGTATTGATACGCAAGAGAGACGCATTGGGGGATGCGTCTCTTTTTGCGTGTATTTTTGCATAAAAAGAGGTTGTGGGAGCATATATTCTTAAAGGGTTATCTCAGTCGTGGTTCAAGTTACAACTGTGTTAATCGCTTTGTGTGGATTAAGATAGGGATATGTCTGCTAAAGCAGATGCGAAGCTTGTGCGAAAGACTCGCGAGAGGATATAGTATTGTTTTGGAGGTAGCATATGGAAAATATAAAAGAATGTGTGAACACAAAGGAAAAAGTGGGGAGTGTAAATTTTCAAATTACATTGGAAGATGATTTTAATGTTCCGGATGTGAAACCGGATATCGACCGTATTGTAACCCAGGATGCATATGTGGAAATCGCAGAGCAAAATGTAATGAATGGAAGGATTATGGTAAATGGTTCGGTTTGTTTTCGACTTTTGTATGAAACATCAGAAGGTGTGATTTCCATTCAGAGCATTGTTGGAAAATTAACCATGGAAGAAATGATAAATATGGACGAGATACAGGAAGGGGACCAGCCTTATGTATATGGAGTGATAGAAGATGTAAAATGCAATTTGATCAATTCTAGAAAAATAAGCGTAAAAACCCTTATAACTTTAAATTGTGATGTGAACCGGGTGGTAGAGGAAGAAATGGTTACAGATTTATCTGAGCCGGTGCAAAAAAAATTTGCCAAACTAAAGTGTGTGGAAGTTGTTGATGAGCAAAGAGATATTCTTCGAAGAAAGGAAAAGTTTAAAATTCCTGTAAGTTATCCAAATGTTCGCACGGTTTTATATGAAAGAGTTAGTGTCAATAAAGTGAATATGCGTGCAGAAAATGGAAAAATCCTTGTAGAGGGCGAAGTTTTGTTATTTGCTCTTTATCAGGCACAACAGGAAGAAGATGAAATTGTAGCATTTAAAGGAAAACAGGAATTTGAAAGCAGCATAGATTGTAGCAACTGCAAGGAAAATCGCTTTGTGCTTTGTGATTATGAAGTGATGTCAAGAGAAGTCCAGCTTAGAGAAGATGAAGACGGGGAGATGCGTTGTTTTGAAGTGGATGTTGTTTTAAGTGTTTTGTATAGTATTTTGGAAAATCGGGAAATCAACTATTTGGAAGATACATACGCTTTGGATGGAAATTTAAATGTGCAGAGAAACAAAATTACGTTAAAGCAGTTAAAGGTAAATGACAATTACCAAAAACGATGGACGGGAACTCTTAGTATGGAAGATAATGACCCGGCACAATGGGAACTATGCGACTGTAGCGCAGATATTTTAATTGATGAAGTAGACTGGACGGATGAGGGGGCGAAGGTAGAAGGAAGCATTGAAGTTGCAGTGTTATTTATGAACAAAGAAAAACAACTTCGTTTAAAAGCAATTAGCATTCCAATGGATTATTTGATAGAGCAGTGTCGTGGTTGTGATAAGAAAACCCTTCATTTGCGGGCTTTTGTTGATAGTGTTGATGTTTCAGGTGTGCAAAATGACATGTTGGAAGTAAATGTGATGACGCGTTTTTCTACTCAGGCATTTTTGAGTGAAAACTATGAAGTGATACAGGAAGTTGAGTTTGGGGAAGAAGAGAAAGAAAATGATAATTATAGTATTTATGTAGGCTATCGGGTAAATGAGGGAGATGATTTGTGGAGCATTGCAAAGAAATATCATTCGACCATGGAGCAGATCATGGAACTTAACCACAAAACAGAGGATACTTTGAAGGAAGGGGAAAAACTGTTAATTGTAACGGAGTAAAGTAAAAAAAGTATTGACAAGTAAAAAAATGTATGTTATCATTTCTATTGTTATGTGTAACAGAATACTGCCGAAGACAGTAGGTACCCTTTGGGTGTAAGTGTTATCGCCTACCGAGGAAGATATAAAAGTGATTTATCTGCCCTTCTGTCTTCTGATAGAAGGGTTTTCTTTATATCGGCGGTTAATCTTATAAGGAGGTAAACCAAAATGGCTAAAGTTGAAATTAAACAACCGATTGTTGACGAGATTAAGGGATATGCTGATAAAGCTGTTTCTGCTGTAATCGTTGATTACTGTGGATTAACAGTTGAGCAGGATACTCAGCTTCGTAAACAGTTGAGAGAAGCAGGAGTTGTATACAAAGTATACAAGAACACATTGATGAAACGTGCATTTGAGGGAACAGATTTCGCTCAGATGAACGATCATTTAGAAGGACCAACAGCTATTGCATTCTCTATGGATGATGCAACAGCAGCAGCTAGAGAGCTTAACAACTTTGCAAAGACTGCAGATAAGTTAGAGTTCAAGGCAGCTGTAGTTGAAGGAACTTACTATGATGCTGAGGGTGTTAAGGCACTTGCAAACATCCCATCAAGAGACGAGCTTATTTCCAAGTTACTTGGAAGCTTACAGTCACCTATCACAAACTTTGCTCGTGTTATCAAGCAGGTTGCTGAAAAAGGTGAAGCAGCAGAATAATCATTCTGTTATCGTAACATAGTTACAAAAGAAACTAAAAAATATAAAATATATGGAGGTAATTGATTATGACAACTCAGGAATTTATCGATGCTATTAAAGGCATGACTGTTTTAGAATTAAATGATTTAGTAAAAGCTTGTGAAGAAGAATTTGGTGTATCTGCAGCAGCAGGTGTTGTAGTTGCAGCAGCAGGTGGTGCTGAAGGTGGCGCTGCTGAAAAGACAGAATTCGACGTAGAACTTACAGA
>CADBNB010000243.1 GCA_902795895.1 uncultured Lachnospiraceae bacterium
AGCGACGGAAGCCTGCTCAAGGAAATGGAGAAAATCCAAGGAAAATATAGCTGAAATTATGGTATAAAGGAGATTCCGAGAGAACATTATCATCATGTTTTTTATATAGACATCATAGCCGGAGCCATGATAATCAGCACTACTAAAATCAGCATTAAAATCATGGGACCTAATAATTTGGTTCCTGCCTGTTCTGCCAATTTCTTTGTATTTTGCTTACGTTTTTCAAATGCATCTGCTGCTTCATATTCCAACATATCCGTCAATCCTTTGGAACCTTTCCTAAGATTTTGACTAAGTAGCGTAGAAAAACGTAAATATGGCATGAGTTTCGTACGAGTACCAAACCGTTCCAATGCCTCCATCTCATTTACACCATTACTCATTTCTGTCCATGTAAGACACCATTCATCATAGGCATATCTTCGATTCTTTTTTTCTCGTTTCATTTTTTCCTGATATTCACATGCAATTTTCTCCCATGCACTGTGTATAGTCATTCCAGCACTGATTAAAAGTGTAAATTTATTAATCAGTTCCGGATAATCAAGTAACATTTGATGTTCACGTTTTTCCAAACCAGATTTTAGTTTTTCTTCTTCCGCAAACCAGAGTAAAATGCATACAATGATACCAAAAACAACAAAACCTAAACTTTCTTTTTCCTTAATTTCTGAAAATGTAACTTCTTTTCCATAAATCTCATTTGGCAACTCCATTACATTTTCTTCCGGATTCTGTGATCCTGCCTCATAAATTGCTTCATCAACCACATCCTCCCATTCTTCCTGACTCATATCCATAGCAGGAAGAACCGTAACCGGCAATTCTATGGTTTCCTCGGTTTCCCGATAAACCAACACCGCCGTTAGCATACATTCCCGAGCTTCCTTAAGAAGTCCATTTTTCAATTGTCCATTTTCTTCGATTAAATCCCTATTTTCAATCTCCCAATATATTTCAATGGCACTCCCCGGAATATATTCCACAAGATTAAGCGGTAAACTCACTTTGTTACTATCGTTTTCTCCCAAATAGGATGTTAAAACATAGTCCTTGGCTTCCTGCATCTTTTGCTCTAATTCCTCACTGGTATAAGATACTCTTGGAACCTCTACAGACACTTCCACATCCTCTTTTCCTTCGGAAGAAACAATTAGTTTTAGATTTTTTTCTGTTTCCTCTGCACCACTTTTTTCAAGATATCTGTGTTCCTTCAAAAAATGAGTTCCTTCTTTTCCTGTTGCACACCCTAGATTGATTACCGTTGTTGCTAAAAGACACAAATACACTACACCAATTTTTTTACACCAGTGAAGAATTTGCATTTCATCTTTATCTTCACCAATATGCAGTTTTGCGATGTTTTCTCTCTGATTTGTCTTTTCCTGCACAAAGCCACCAAGCGGTGTTTCCATAATCAGCCAAAGCCCGATGGGGTACAAACTTTTCAAACTGTGTTCTCCCTTATCCAACGCCTCCACATATTCCTTTTGGTATTTTCTTGTTTTTAAAAACAGCATTGCTAACACACCAAGTATTAACAAACATACAATAACAATCATTCCTTCAACTCCCTACAATTCAATATTCATAATTTTTTGCATCCACAAGTATCCAATAAGATAAGCCACAAGCACTGCGCTCATAACTCCCCATCCAAAAGGATTGTGATACATCACATCCATAAATCCCGGAGAACTAATCCACAAATACACTACAATTCCAAGTGGTACAACTGACATAATATTTGCTTCCAGTTTCTTTTGAGCAATTAACGTTTCCATCTCTCTTTGAATTTCTATTCTGTCTCCAATGTTATCCGCCGTATGCGAGATTATTTTCATAAGATTTCCACCGGTTCGTTTTGCTGTTTTAAAAATCTCACAAAACGTTTCTATATCTTCTATTTCTGTACGAAGCGCCAAATCTTCAAGAAGCTCCTCAATGTTTTTATTTAAGGATATTTGTTTTGAAATATTTGAAAACTCTATCATGACATCCGACTTTTTATCATATAAAAGAGCCAAATCCTTGCACGCCTCTCTAAAAGCATTTTCGATAGAATATCCGGCGTTTAATGCAGCATTTAATGCAACAATTCCCTGTTTAAAGTCCTGATTAAACTTCCACTTTCTCGCTTTGCACAATTTCTTCTCCTGCCACTTTAAAAACAAAATGGAAAAGGGTGAAAATAAGATAACTGCAATGATACTCTTGTAAAACAAAACTGCTACTATGGAAGATAATAAGAAACCTTTTAGTAAAATACCGGCTTTTTCCTTGCCTTTCGCATGATAAACACTATAATCCATCAACCGGCCTCCTTATATTCAGAAAGACAAATACCTGCCCGATGCAATTTTTCCACTTGAAGCATTCGATTCCCTGTTGGCATAAGCTTTCCTAATACTTTTCCATTTTCATCTTCCCCAGTCTCTACAAACTCGTACAATGTCTGGGTTTCTATGTTCCCGTCTTTCAAATCAAGAACTTCCTCGATTTTCAAAATCTTACGACTTTTGTCTCTCAATCTTCCTAAATGCACAATAATTTCTATCGCTGATGCAATCTGTCTTCGCACAGCCAAAAGTGGTAATTCAAGTCCGGACATTAACACCAAGGTTTCCAATCTGGCAAGCATATCTTCCGGTGAATTGGCATGTCCGGTAGAAAGCGAACCATCATGTCCGGTATTTAGCGCTGAAAGCATATCCAGTGCCGCTCCGTCACGAACTTCTCCCACAATAATGCGATCCGGCCTCATTCGTAGAGAAGATTTAATCAAATCTCTGATTGTAATAGCATTGCTTCCCTCCACATTTGCATTTCTTGTTTCCAAACGAACCAAGTTATCAATTTTGGTAATCTGAAGCTCAGCCGAATCTTCAATCGTAATTATTCTTTCATCACTTGGAATATAATTTGACAAGATATTAAGAAGTGTCGTCTTTCCGGCACCGGTACCGCCTGAAACAAACACATTGACTCTTGCTCTCACAAGCTTTTCTAGAAATTCTGAAGCCTCTTTAGAAATGGCTCCATTTGCTATCAATTGCTCCATATCCATGGGCTTTTCTGGGAATTTTCGAATGGTAATAGTTGCACCATCCAAAGCCACCGGCGGAAGAACCACATTCACTCGGGAACCATCTTCCAATCTTGCATCTACAATGGGAGATGCCTCGTTGACTACGCGATTTGCTTTTGATACGATTTGCTGTACCACGTCTTCCAACTTTTCTTTCGAAGAAAACTGTTTTGGCCATCGCTTAATCCGCCCAGCCTGTTCCACAAATATATCCTGATAACCGTTTATCATAATCTCTGTAATATCTTTTCGTTCCACCAGTTCCTGAAGAACATCAAGCCCTCTGATACTGTGAAAGATTTCTTTTTGTAATTCAAGTTTTTGCCATACACAAAGATCATTACATGACTCGTTTTTCAATATTTCTTCATCAATGGTTTTCAATATTTCTTCATCCGTAATATCCCTTGTGAGATCCAACCTTTCGACAATCAACTGTTTTATGTGTTGTTTCTTTAAATTTTCCATGCTTCACACCCTTTCAAATACGCTGAAACACATTGTCCAATCCTTCCCTGTTCCAACCAACATATACTGTCATCCATCTTCTTTTCAAATGGCAATATTATTTTTTTAAGTTTTTCTTCCAATGCAGCCTTCTCCCTTTCAGAAACATTTTGAAACATATTCACACTTTTTTGCCCTTCAATTCTCGGCATAAAAATGTAATCGCAGCGTTCAAGCGTACCCCATAAAGACTCATTTACAAATGACATATCATAAATAATCACATCATAATGAGTATATTTCTGTAAACAATTAAGAAAACACTCCATGTCCTCTTTTTTCATCTGCTGCAGATCCAGGTAATGAGATACCCCCGAAAGGTAATCAAAATTACCAACACGATAAACAGCCGACTGCACCTGCATTTGATAATCGTCCCTTTCCTGTTTCATCAAATACATCAGATTTGAAATACCATAACCTTCCTGCTGCCATGAATAATTCCCTGAAAATGCTTCCAAATTCACCACGAGAACTTTTTCTTGATTTCCAAGAATTTGTGCCAACGTCATTGCAAGGGTTGTTTTTCCGGAACCACCTTTAGGTGAGAATATTCCAATTTGTTTACATTTTTCTTTTCTTTCAAAATCCAAATTCATTTTCACATTTTTCTCTTGTAAACATATTTTACATACTTGTCTTAAAATTTGTTCTGCCGATTGAAATTTATAAATTACATGCTTTACATCATTCTTTTCAGCAACTGCCCCTTCCGACAAATAAATTACAACCTCTGCCTGTTTATTAAACTCATCCTTCGTCACTTCTTCTGCCACAAGCAATACATCCACTTTCGTCTCTTTCATATATTTTTCCAACAATAAATCGTCTGTGAATATATGAATATCAAAACCGGTAGGATTATGTTCATTTACATACGATAAAAACAATGCTGCATATTGCTCATTTGGTTCACAAATAACTAAATTACTTCTTTTCATACTTCCTCCTCTTGAACAGTATGTTCTCTCTATGTCTTTTTATATACGAATTTAGAGAAAACTTTAGTGTGCCTAGAATAATAATAAATCCTGCTCAAATAAGATTCGATAAACTACAGATACCAAAAAAGCTATCCACGTAGGAAAAACAAAAGGAATCACGTTTTCCTTATTTTCCGACAAAAAATCGGTTCTGTACTTTATCATCTTTTTTCCTAAAAAAACAATTCCGAGATAACTTGCGAGAAATCGCAAACGATCTAAAAGAATACGATGCTTACACATCTTAAAAATAGAAACTATAGCTCCTACAAACAAAGCTATAATGGAACACTGTATAGTAAATCGAACTCCAAAAAAACATCCAATCACCATAAACAGTTTTACGTCCCCGGCTCCAAACATACGGAGCAATACAAATGGAAATAAAATCATCCAAACAATCATCGCAGACACAACCCATACTTTCACACCCCAAATGCCATGTGAAAATATCTGCCATACCAACCCCAAAATCAATCCCGAAAAAATTAAAGGATTCGGTACACGATACTGTCGAATATCATAAATCATGGCTATACTAATAAGCATACCACCAATTACATACGCTATAATTCTTATCACCTCACGTTCTTCGCTTGGCACAACACGAGGGTACTAAAATTTATCTCTCTTGTCAACCCCTTTTTTCAACTTTTTATTTTTACCATTTTTATCCATTTATCTTCAATCCCGATTATTACTGAGTTTAAACGAACAAAAAAATCTTAAAATTTTTCAAAAAATGATTTTATTTCAATCTTTTCAAAGGGTGTGACACCCAATTTCAATTTTTTTCATTTGAACAATTGCATCAAAATTTTCAATTACAGAAAAAAAGTTAATCCCCACAGCAAAACAGTTCCCGGAAGCCCAAGCAAAGTTACACATACTAATGTCACAGCGTTTATTCCAACTTTTATAGAATATCCCCACTGTTGAAGCAACAAATTTCCACCATATAACAATGTAATCCCTAATGTACATCTACACATCAGTTTCACCACAATCTCAAAAATCAAGCCAATACTATTTATTCCATTACTTCCCGCAATCCAAATGAACGACATCAGACACAACACGCCTACTATCCAAACAGCCCCCATTTCTACCATACTTTTCTCCTCACTATTTTCTCCACTAAACTAAATAATGTATTAATTAAACTGTTACCATTCTTTATAATCTATGTTATATTCTTTTTTTCATACCATTTATTTTTTTCACCATTTTTTCTGTCGCACTTAATGCTAACAATTGCTCCATTTTATCATTGTACAAAATAACCAAATATCCTTTTAAAATTTGCTTTTTTACCTAAATCATATCTTTGTCACTTATTTTTCACAATTTTTTCATCGGTATTATGCTATAATCAACATATGAAACCAAGCCTTGGAATAATTATATTTTACTAAAATAACCATAATTGCTAAACAGAAACACAAATTATTTAACTTTAGAAAGAAGGGCTGTTTATGAAAAAATTTGTAAGTGCAGCATTGATTTTAAGCCTGATATCTTCAGGATTGACTTCATTTTCAATTATCAATGC
>CADBNB010000244.1 GCA_902795895.1 uncultured Lachnospiraceae bacterium
CACAGGCAATCGTTGACATGAGACTTCGTGCGTTGACAGGTTTGGAACGTGAGAAGATTGAAGAAGAGCATGCAGAGTTGATTAAGAAGATTGCTGAATACAAAGCAATCTTGGCAGACAGAAAACTTTTGCTTAATGTTGTTAAAGATGAAATCATTGTTATTCGTGATAAATACGGCGATGAGAGAAGAACAAAAATCGGATTTGATGAATTTGACTTGTCAAATGAAGATTTGATTCCAAACGAAAATGTTGTAATTGCAAGAACAAGTTTAGGATATATCAAGCGTATGACCATTGATAACTTTAAGGCACAGAATCGTGGTGGAAAAGGAATCAAGGGTATGCAGACCATTGAAGAAGATTATATCGAAGATTTGATGATGACTACGACTCATCACTACATGAACTTCTTCACAAACAAAGGTCGTGTATACAGAATCAAGGCTTACGAGATACCAGAATCAGGAAGAACCTCAAGAGGTACTGCACTTGTGAACCTTTTACAGTTACAGCCGGATGAAAAGATTACCGCAGTTATTTCCATCAAGGAATATCCGGAAAATAAATATCTGTTTATGACTACAAAGAGTGGTATTGTTAAGAAGACAGCATTGCAGGATTACCAGAATGTTCGTAAATCTGGATTACAGGCGATCAACCTTCGTGAGGATGATGAGCTGATTGAGGTAAAAGTGACTGACGGTTCAAAGGACATTTTCTTAGTAACGAAATTTGGTATGTGTATCCGATTCAATGAAAATGATGTAAGACCAACAGGAAGAACATCTATGGGTGTTATCGGTATGAATTTAGTGGATCAGGATGAAATCATAGGTATGCAGATGAATACACAGGGATCTCATTTACTATTTGTATCTGAAAATGGTCTTGGAAAACGTACACCTGCTGAAGATTTCAGCAACCAGCATCGTGGTGGAAAAGGTGTGAAGTGTTATAAGATTACGGAAAAGACCGGAAATCTTGTAGGTGTTAAGGCAGTCAATGAAGATCATGAGATTATGATGATTACAAATGAAGGAATCATTATCCGTACTCTTTGTGAGCAGATTTCTATTTTGGGAAGAATCACATCCGGAGTAAAACTTATGGATATCGACAAGGATTCTGATATCCGCGTGGCAAGTATTGCAAAGGTAAGAGAAGGAAGTAACACAGCAAATCAGGATGCGATTATCGAACAATTAGAAGCAGAATTGACAGAGAAAGATAAATAGATATTACAGTTGCCGAAACTATCTTAAGTTGTCAGAAATACAAGCTGGCAAAGTGAATGGTTGAACTGTAATGAATAAATGTAACACGTTGAAAACGTCCAAATGATTGTTATTTGGGCGTTTTCCTACGGTGAAATTTAATGAAAGGAAAACAGAAGAGAGAATATGAGAACAATACATACAAGTGAAATAACAAAAAATATAAAAGAAATGTGTATCGAAGCAAATTTACATTTGGCTTCTGACGTAGAAGGTGCTATTGGCAACGCAAAAGAAACAGAAAAGTCTTCAATCGGAAAAAAAATCTTAGGACAGTTGCAGGAAAATATGGAAATAGCAGCATCTGAAAATATTCCAATCTGTCAGGATACCGGTATGGCGGTTGTATTTATCAAAATAGGGCAGGATGTACATATCGAAGGAGATAATCTGGAGGATGCCATAAATGAAGGAATCCGTCAGGGATATGTAGAAGGTTATTTAAGAAAATCCGTTGTAAAAGATCCGATTTTGCGTGAAAACACAAAAGATAACACACCGGGAATCATCCATTATGAAATTGTTCCTGGAGAAAATATAGAAATTACGGTAGCACCAAAGGGATTTGGTAGTGAAAATATGAGCCGCGTCTGCATGTTGAAACCGGCAGATGGAATCGAAGGAGTAAAAGAAGCTGTAATCGAAACTGTTCGATTGGCAGGTCCAAATGCATGCCCTCCGATGGTAGTAGGAGTAGGTATTGGTGGAACATTTGAAAAATGTGCCATTTTAGCAAAAAAAGCATTAACAAGAGATTTAGATAAACATTCAGATATTCCATATGTGGCAGAGCTTGAAACAGAATTACTGGAAAAAATCAACGGACTTGGTTTTGGACCAGGCGGATTAGGTGGCGTAAACACAGCTCTTGGCGTGAATGTGGAAACATATCCGACACATATCGCAGGACTTCCTGTGGCAATCAATATTTGCTGTCATGTAAACAGACACATTACGCGTAGTATATAGAAGATAACATCAAATAAGATACGGAGGAAATGCACATGGAAAAACATATTACAGCCCCAATCAATGATACAGTCACAAAAGAATTACATGCAGGGGACTACGTTTATATTTCAGGAACCATCTATACAGCAAGAGATGCTGCACATAAAAGAATGTTTGAAGGAATGAAAAATGGAGAAAACACTCCTTTTCAATTAGAAAATAATGTTGTTTATTATCTAGGACCATCACCTGCAAGAGAAAACCAGGTAATTGGTTCCGCTGGTCCTACTACAAGCAGCCGTATGGATAAATATACTCCATTATTGTTAGATTCTGGATTAAAAGGAATGATCGGAAAAGGAAAGAGAAGCCCTGAAGTAATCGAATCCATCAAAAAGAACAATGCAGTATATTTTGCAGCAGTGGGCGGAGCAGGTGCTTTACTGTCAAAATGTATTAAAAAATCCGAGGTCATTGCATATGATGATTTAGGAACAGAGGCGATTCGAAAATTAGAGGTAGAAAATTTGCCCGTAATCGTAGTTATTGATACAAAAGGAAATAATTTGTATGAAACTGCAATAAAAGAATATCAGAAATAATAAGTAAGATTAAATATGACAACAGCATCTGAAAGAAGAAACACTATTTTCAATTGGATCAAAAAAATCACTAAGTGAAAAAGTGAACTTTCCCACTAAACTTGGAAGAATATCGTTAAGTTCACAATGTTTTGCCAGTGTATGAAAAATAACCAGAATCGAGTACAATAGCTGTTTTTTGGGGCGTTTTTATGTACATTGGCATCCTTTTTTGTGAAAATAAAAAAAGAATCAAGAAAAACATTAAAATGTTGTTGACAAAGGAATAATCCTTTGATAGAATAATAAATGCGTTTGATGCGAAATTAAATATTGAACAAAAAAAGTTCAGTGAGGAGAAGTACTCAAGAGGCTGAAGAGG
>CADBNB010000245.1 GCA_902795895.1 uncultured Lachnospiraceae bacterium
CCAACGTCACCGACGTCGACTACGAGGAGGTGAAGTAAGATACCATGTAAATCCAAGAAAGAGGTGCAACCGTACGATTGCACCTCTTTTTAATATACTAATGACCAACATGCCATCAATTGAAGACTACAGACAGATAGCAAGATGTTATCTGAAAGAAGCTTGTAAAGTACTTGAAATTGAAGATGGAGTAATTCGGATGAGATTTGCCTCTAACCTGCCTACTGTTCATGGGATTACTCAATTCTCGATATACAACCATAAAGAACAAACAATAATTGTTAACGAGAAGTGGCTTTATGGTTTAATTAACAAGAATGGAGTAACCCCATTAAGGAGCGATATCTATTGTAAAACTAGGTTTGCCTACCAGCAGATATACTTGGAATACATAAATCCTAACTATGAAGACGGCTTAGCATTCTCACTTGCATTAATGGCCGTAAAAGGTGTGCAGTTGCCATTACCACCTATGGTAACATTTGAAAACTATTTTAATGGAATGCTAAACATTTTGAAGAAAGAATTTGGAATGGAATGCGAATTACAATTAACGCCAGATAGTCATTCCTCAGAAATCAGATATTATTACCTTAGACTAAAAGACACAGAGGAGGTTAAGCATATTCATAAAATGGTGTTAGAGCCACATTCTTCTGTAAAAATAATTGATTCGTCACACAAAGGCACAAAAGAAGACCCGTTTGACAACCTTGATGATGCTGTTGAATATATTAATGAATTGGAAAGAGAAGCATATGAGAATGATATGGAATTAAAAAGAACCGCATTATCCAATTACTTCTATGATTACAACTTCCATCAATTTCGTTATCCTTTTGCATGTCCTTATATTGCGTTTTATAAAAACGACTTCCCCGAAGATTGCTTCATCGTTAATCAAAGCATGAATCCGGATGGGTATTTTGATTTCACATTAAAGCCAAATTTATATGGCAGAAAGTTTCTTTATCGCGGACAATATGAAGATTTTGCCCCAAAACCATGTGTACCTAATCTTTTCAGAAATCCTGACAAGACATATTTTCTTGAAGATCTAATATGGTCTCAAGAGATGGAATTATTGCTTATGACACATCCTCTTGTTCGGCTAATGTATGATGGAGTTGAATTGATTCATGATCACTTCCGGTTTAATATTAATCTCGGAGGTTTGACGCAACATTACTATCACAAAACCAGTTTTCTTGATTTGACATCAAGCATAGATGTTGCTAAGTTTTTTGCAGTAACCAATTATTGTAATAGAAATGACACATATTACCCGGTTGCTCCGGATGACAAATTAGGTGTAATTTATTGTTATGAATTGCAAATGCCTTCTCCATTTCAACGACACAAGAATGGATATCACTTATCAGTGATCGGCAAGCAAGTGTTTATGCGTAGTGGAGCCCAACATGGGTTTCTCCTTGATATGCCTCGTGGATTAGACATGAAATGCTTGCCCGAAGTACGAGCCATTTATTTCCGCCATAATATCGACATCTCCAATAAAGTTTTTAAAAGAGCTGATAATGGCAGAAAATACTTTGCCATGGATTTATTTGAAAAAGTATGGAAAGAAGAATATAGTCAGAAAAAGGATAATGGCATTGTTTCAGCAGATACAGTTAAACTAAATGTGAGTAGAAACATGGGCGAGTCTTTTGATTCAATTAGCAAAAAACTATTAGATGCAGGCATCACTATTGACAGCAGTTATGTGCCTCATTTCCCCGTGGAACTATTAAATGAGTACTATGTTGACATTAAAAATGGTTGGTGGGATGAATTTTGCAAAGACATTTTTTTCTATGGGGCGGACGGTTCAATATACAAAGATGCAATGCGCAATCTTCCCAACGACTATAGATATAGTAAGTATTTCAAAAAAAATAATCCTAATTAGCTCTTTGTTATTCTCACAAAACCCTTACTTTATCAATTCTGAATACCTGTTAAAACATTATTATCAAAATACAAATAAGTATGCCAACCATACACCCATTGTTCGTGAACCAATCCATTGACAATGGTAGAATTTATATAAAGAGGCTCGCCCCA
>CADBNB010000246.1 GCA_902795895.1 uncultured Lachnospiraceae bacterium
AACTGTGATAGAATCTTCTCCAGCTGTTACTGTATCAGCCTTCTCATACTTACCCTGTGATGAATCATACTTTAATAAGTGTGCTAACATCTTAGGACTTGTTAAGTCGTTGATTGCTACTACTTCATATCCCTCTGCTCCAAACATCTGTCTGAATGCAAGACGTCCGATACGTCCAAAACCATTAATTGCTACTTTTACTGCCATGTTTTGTTCCTCCTAAAAATATAATTTTTTATAAAATGCCTGTCCATGTTCCATGAACATGACCAGTAATTTACAATATTTGTTATAAAAAACAAACCTCGCTTTTTATTTTATACAATTTAGGGTTAAAATGCAAGTATTGTTTTGCTATTTTTTTGTAATGTAATTCTTCTTATGGATTTTTTTCTGTTTTTGTGAACATTCCATTTATTTCCTTGAATATTTTTCACAAATCATGCACTAAATAATCAACGCAACTATACAAACTTTCTAGTTTTTTTCGTCCTTTATCTTTCCAATAATCTTCCGTAAACTTTTTATGACCAAATTGCGAAAATTCTTTTTCCTAAAATATGGTTCAAGTCTCGTCCTACGAAACTTGAACCATATTTTATACAAACAAGTCTGACAGAGTTTCTATGTAAATTTATACACATCCCCCAAAAACATTTATTTCATTTGTCGTTTCTAACTCCGACTGAAATAAATAGTGTTGTTAGTAGTCTACCATGTAGTTTTACTTCTTCATCAATTTACGATAAACATCCTCATATTTTCTTGCTGAAACATTCCAAGAAAAATCTGCCTCCATACCACGCTGCACAATTTGATTCCATCTTCTTTTATTGTGCTGAAATATATATTTTGCATAACGGATGGCATTTAGCATTTCATGGGCGTTATAATTCGCAAAGGAAAAACCGGTACCGGAATTGTCATACTCATTGTACGGAATGACGGTATCTTTAAGTCCTCCTGTTTCGCGCACAATTGGAACTGCACCATAACGTAGCGCCATCAACTGACTAAGGCCACATGGTTCAAACAAAGAAGGCATCAAAAAGGCATCACACGCAGCATACAAGCGATGCGAAGTCTCTTCGTTGTAGTAAATATTCGCCGAAATACGCTCCGGGTATTTCCATGCGTAGTGTCTGAATAAATGCTCATACTTTCCTTCACCGGAACCAACAACTACTAACTGGGTATCTTCCGTAATTATTTCTTCTATCATGTAATCCACCAAATCCAGACCTTTTTGATCTGTCAGACGACTACATATTCCAATCATAAATTTTTTATCATCCTGGGTAAGTCCCAGCTGTTGCTGAAAAGCTCTTTTATTTTTTATTTTTTCTTTTCGAAAGTCTTTTGCACTATATGTTTGAAAAATCATAGGATCACGTTCCGGGTTATAAATACCATAATCAATACCATTTACAATACCTACAAGGTCATGTTCCCTTGCCCGCATCAATCCATCTAATCCTTCTCCGTAAAATGGCATTTTAATTTCTTCTGCGTAGCTTTCACTGACGGTAGTAATAAGGTCTGAATAAACCAAACCGCCCTTTAAATAATTAGCCTCACCATATGCCTCAAGCTTATCATTTGTAAAATAATAGTCATCAAGTCCGGTCATATCTTCAACTGCCTTCACATCCCATATTCCCTGAAATCGAATGTTATGTATGGTCATTACCGTCTTAATTCCCTGAAAGAAACTTCCCGCATGAAACGTATCATTGATATATACTGGTACCAATCCTGTCTGCCAATCATGACAATGAATAATATCCGGTCTGAAATTAAGCAAAGGCAATGCTGAAAGAGATGCTCTTGAAAAGAATGCAAACTTTTCCATATCCTCATATATGTTATTATATGGTGTAAAGCCACTGAAATAAAATTCATTATCAATAAAATAAAAATGAATATCATTGTATTCCATTTCAAGAATTCCAACATACTGACTTCTCCATGCCAGTTTCATATAAAAATGATTCACGTACTTCATTTGGTTTTTATACTCTACAGATATAGCTGTATAATTTGGCAACATAACTCTTACATCAAATTCTTTTTTATCAAAATATTTTGGCAAGGATCCGACCACATCTGCCAACCCGCCGGTTTTGATAAACGGATATGCTTCCGATGCAATAAATAATACATTTACCATTTTCCACCCCTCCGAAACTCACTTTTTTTCACGCTCATAATAGATATGAATATTATATAACTTTTAAATACACAATAAAAGTGGTGTTTTCAAAAAACACCACTTTTTTAGGCACTAAACAAACTTTCTTGAAAGCTCTACAAAAAGACTGAAAAAAATCATCTATAAATAGACTAAACTTTCAATTTATATTCCAAACGTATCTTATCTGCAATTAACGCAACGAATTCAGAATTCGTTGGTTTTCCTTTTCCATTGCTAACCGTATAACCAAACAATTCATCAATCGTATCCATCTTTCCTCTGCTCCAAGCAACTTCTATGGCATGTCTTATTGCTCGTTCCACTCTACTTGGTGTTGTTTTGTGTCTCTTAGCAATGGTTGGATATAACAGTTTTGTGATTGAATTTAACATTTCCGCATCGTTCACAGACATTATAATCGCATCTCTTAAATATTGATACCCTTTAATATGTGCAGGCACACCTATCTCATGAATGATATTAGTTACATCTGTTTCCAACGACCAATCAGATACAATTTCATGATTTTCATAAACTATTCCCTGAGCAGCTTTTGATATACCCTTACTAGACATATATACTTGTCTTATTCGAGTCACCAAGGCATCATAGTCAAACGGTTTCAAAATGTAATATTCCACTCCAGCTGAAAATGCCTGTTCCATCAATCCTTCTTTGCATACCGATGACAAAACGATAAACTTCACATCGTTTAATTTTTTGTCTTCTTTAATTCTCTCAATTACACTCAGCCCATCCAAATTTTTCAAAACAAAATCAATCAATACAACATCTGGTTTATTTTTGCGAATTATGTCTATTGCTATATTTCCATCTTTTGTTTTTCCTACAATCTGAATATCTGCATTTCTCTCCAATATTTTTGTCGTAATCTCGATCATTCGATCATTTCCGTCGACAATCGCCACCTTGATGCTTCCCATTTTTAATTCCTCCAATTATTATTCTCCTTACTCATTTTTTATTCATACGATTTTTACATGAATTTGTCACATAATGCATTATAAATATATCATTTCATTTTTTCAACGAGAATACATCGCAAGTTTCGACAAACATTTATTTCTACTTTTTAAAACCAATAACAAAACCGCCAAATTTCAAGCATTTCTCTTATTTTGTCAGTCATAATTTGTCATTATTTGATTGATTTTTTTCTTCATTTCCTCCACAATTTCCGGAGGATTGATAATTTTCACCTGTGTTCCCAAACCCATCACCCAGGCATAAAACATATCACTGATTTCCAAATCCATACTCACACAAAAGTACCCTTCTCGGCTTGGTCGCATGGAAACATCCATTCCAAAACGATCAATCACAACTCCAGCCAATCTATCTTCAAATTCTAACGTAACTCTTTTTTTCTCTCCTCCAAACATCGAAAAATAACGTTTCGTATAAGAAGCCACATTTTGCTCACCAAAACATTCTGCTCCAATTCTTGCTTCTTCTGTCAAAACAATCTTTTCCATTTTATCAACACGATAATGCTTAATTTTTTCATCTACCTCATCATATGCAACAAGGTAATAATTTTCCTGATCTAAAACTAATGCCCAGGGAGATACTCTATACAATTCTCCATTTGCTTTTTTGTTCACTTTTTGCTTTTTGCTGTTCCAATAAAAATATTCAAAAGTAATCTGCTTATCTTCCCCCATAGCCTGATGAATAGCATCCACATTGTATAATACCGATTCATTTCTTGTTTTTGTTCTTCCTTGTATGTAAACTTGTCTCTGAAGCTCATGTGCCTGATATTTTGACGCAAATCCTTCAATTTTTTTTATCAGGTTTTCTGTTTTTTTCTCTGAGATATATTTTGAAGCCAATACCGAATCAACAAGCATTTTCAATTCTGCGATTTCAAATTTTCTATCTGCCATGAAGTATTTTACTTTTTTATCTTTTTTTTGAGATATAATCTCAACTCCATATTTCGTTAATTCTTCAAAATCCGTATATAAACTCTTTCTTTCTGCATTGATATCCAAAGCTTTCAATCTTTCGATAATTTCCGGAACTGTTATACCATGTTCTTCATCCGTCTCTCTTTGAAAAATATCTAATAAACACAATAATTTTAATTTTTGATTTTGTCCTCTCGCCATGTTAATCCCACGCTCTTCCTTACTTTTTAATGTTTTCTCAGAGTCTTTTTTTACAAGAATTCCAAGAGAGCATTTCAGGAACATTATACCTTTTCTATTTCTCAAAGTCCACCCATCTTGTTCATTCCAAACTTAATCCCCCAATAGTCGCTTATACGAATTAACATGTTTCATCTATTATTTACATTTTTTAACAAAAACTTCACATCAACTTAACCGTTCCTTAATTGACATATTTTTCCAATACTGATAATATAATAGTATACTTTTTTTCATTTTTTCTTTTTATATAGGGTCTACGGACCCGAATATTATTTTCCTTCTCATAATATAATGAGGATGCCTGAGCCGTCTCTCCCAAGTGGCTCAGGCAATTTTTTTATGTAATAGGAAATTGCGATGCAATTTCCTATTACATAAAAACGCTCCGCGAGGATGCGCAGACCGCGGAGATGGAGT
>CADBNB010000247.1 GCA_902795895.1 uncultured Lachnospiraceae bacterium
TATTACAAAAAATCATCAAGTACTTCATGGACAAAAGCATATGCTCATTACAAAGTAAATGGTGTATGGACAGTTTCGCCAGGAGTTAAGATGACTAAAGTAAGTACAGGATACTGGAAAATTACAATTGATCTTGGAACAGCTAGCGAAGCAACAATTTGCTTTAACAATGGCTCAGGTTCATGGGATAGCAACAGTGGTAAAAATTATACTGTTTATGCCGGAACATATTTGGTAGATCAGAAAAAGAAGACTGTAACTTCAATGGAATAAAAATGTGAAAGAAAGAGGACGAAACCGTTCTCTTTCTTTTTATATGTAATAGAAAATTGCGATGCAATTTCCTATTACATATAAAATGCTCCGCGAGGATGCGCAGACCGCGGAGATGGAGTTAATTGCTGCGCAATACCGCGGTCGCGCTAGCGTTTTGCAAGCAAAACTCTTTGTTCTACAATTATGCTGAAAGAAGACGATATGTAGTGCTTGACTGTTATAAAATTTGGGTTAAGTCATGATTTACATAAATATAACATGATGCGAAAAAACACTAGAAAACCGTTGAGCTTCAAAGATTTGAAAAGAATATTGTATTCAAAAATGTGAATATATCCAAAAGGAAATACACAAAATGCGAAGTATACAGAAAAAATGACAAAAAAAGAAAAAAGGGGTTGATTATGTTTACAAATAATGGTATATTGATGAAAGTGAAAATGTAACAAGTATGTAACAAAAATGAAACAACAACACAATAATTAGAATTGGCTTTGTTATATTTTCAAGCTCAATAATTGTTACTGCTCAAAAGAAGTAATTGCAAGAAAATTGTAATGAATAAGAATAACGTATCGGATGAACAGTAACCAATATTTACTGCGATGAAGCAGAATGAAAAGGAGATGTGAAGATGAAACGTATCATGAAACGTGCTATTTCACTTTCCCTCAGTATAGCAATGGCTGGTGGATTGATGAATGGTATGACATTTCAGACTAAAGCAGCATCTATTCAGGTGCCGGATTGGGCTGAAGCAAGACTTTATTTCCATACGATTGGAAATAACACAACAGACAAAAAAGCATGGGCTGTTATGGAGGAAGCGATTTCTAAGCAATCAGATATGGAAATCACTCCAACAATCGGTAGATACACAACAGCAGGTTCTTACAGAGTGTATTTGCCAAGTACTGCTGCAAATAAGGACAATACTTATTTAGTTTACAACAACTACACAAGTGATGTTAAAATTGGTGGTGTAACAGTTAAGACTAAAAGTACTGCTTATGTACCAACAAGTGCTTCAAATGTTACGATTGGTTCAAAATCTGCAGGACTTAAAATTTACACATCAAAGGCAGAAGAAAATGTGTATTTTACACATAATAGTTCTTCAAAAAATAAAAGTAAAAAGTCTGTAGTATCTGCAGATGATTTTATGAAATCTTTATCCTTTGATGGTTCTATTGAATTGAAGGATAATGCTATAATTACAAAACCAGATATCACATTGGTACAGGCAGACGGAACAATCGATGCTTCAGAAACTGGTAAGCAGGTAAAAGGTAGAGGAAATGCTACTTGGAGCTATACAAAGAAAAAATCAGTTAACTTTACTTTAATGAATAAATATTCGGTTTCAGGAATGAAAAAAGGTAAGAAATATAGCTTGTTAGCAAATTTCCAGGATCCTTCACAGTCAAGAGACCGTTTCTTATACGATTTAGCAGATTCTGTAGGTGTTGAATATGTGCCGGATACAAGATATGCAGATGTATATATGGATGGTATGTATGTAGGTTCATATACATTATCACAGAAGGTTGATTCCATCGAAGATTATGAAAATACTGATATTGTTTATGATGAAAAAGGCAATGTGACAGATGCGAAGTTTATGATTGAAGTTCGTATTAATGCACATCAAGATGATATGACTTTTAAACCAACTGGTGGTGGCGCGGTAGATGTGAAACTTCCAGATTCTGAAGATTTAACATCTTCACAGAAGTCTAAGTTGAAGAGTTTCGTTCAGAGTAAATTTGCGAAGTTCTATAGTGAACTTACAAATTCTAATTGTACATATGACAGTTTGAGTAAATATGCAGATGTAGAATCTTTAGCTAAGATTTTGTTGATTAATGAGTTAGGTAAGAATTTCGATTCAGGTGTTGCATCTTTTTATTTGGCTTATGAAAAAGGAAAGTTTTACGGTGCACCTGCATGGGATTATGATAACGCATTAGGAAATGCAAATGTAGATTCGGATGAAAATGCCAAGAAAAACGTTCCATCAGATTATAAGAGTACGAGTGGATGGTTCTGTAAATACTGGAAAGGTGGAAGCAGCAATAACTTTGCAGGTAACTTGACTTACAATATGGCAAACAATAAAGTCATCAACCGTGCAGAGGCAGCAGTTTGGTACGGAAAATCTATAAATGACCCTACATCATTTGTATATAATATCAATAAATTCGCAAACAGTAGTGATACAAATGTTACTTTAGGAAAGAATACCGGAATTGTTTCTAAGAAATATTACTTGTCAAAAGTAAAGGCATCAGCTTCAAACAACTATACAAAATGGTTTATTGAGCCAAATGACTGGGTAAAAGGACATGACAGTTTGAAGATGTATACAATTGATTATAAGAAGTTGTATGCAAACCTTGATACTTCAGATTTTACAGTGAGTTCAAAAGTATCAACTTCTTCATCTACAAGAAGCTACAAGACAGGTTCGTTAACAAGTTCTTCAAGCAATGGTGGACAGTACGAATTTGCAGCAGATTACATGATTTCCCGTGCGGCATGGTTGTCAGCACAGTTCCAGAAGACTGGTGGTACAAAGTACTATTTAACAGGTTCAAATATTGGATGGACAACAGCTGCAACAGATTATAAATTATCTGCAACAAACTATTATTCAGGAATTTATGCAATTACAGATATTGATGCAGATGCTGTTACTGGAAACTTTAAGTTAAACAACGGTTCTGCATATATTGGATCAAGCGCAACAACAGATGAAGCTGTTGTAACAGAAACAACATATGGCGGAGAAAAGGCATACAAAGTTACCGATGCAAAAGCAAACGGTAAGGGTGCATTTAATTTCAGCAATCCTGATAACTGGAAAAAGGTAAGTGTATTCTACAAACCTGCAGATAATACATTGTGGGTAACAACATATAAGGCGGTTCAGCCTGTAGAAGCAACTGCAGTTCAATTTGGATTTGACAATACTGGAAAGATTGCCGGTGAAGATTTGAATGAGTATGCATCAGAAAATGACACATACACATACAATGCAACAGCTGGTAAAGGAACAATGACTGCTACAATTACTGGAACTGCCAACAAACACATTTCATGGTCATCAGACGAGTATACAACAGAAGATGGAACAATTGTAGGTATCGTTCCTGCGATTGGAGCATCAAAGTCAAACAATTGGTCTGCAAATGCTGCTGTTACTGTTAACACTTCAACAGTAAATTTAACAAACTTGAAATTAACACTTCAGATGGGTGCTACAAAGAAGGGACCAGCAAATTACGTATTTACAATTACAGCTGGTTCAAATACACAGACACTTGGAACAGTTAATATTGCTAAGAACAAGACTTTGTACAATGTTTCTTTTGATATTCCAAAGGCATTTGAAAATAAGTCAAACGTTAAAGTTGTAATTTCTTTAGCAAATACAGCAACAGTTGGTGGCGCTGATTTAGCAGATGCACCTACTGGTGGTGAATTTGTAATTAACAAGTTAGCAATTGATGGATTAGGTTATGGCGTTCAGCCAACAGTTGCACCAACAGTTGCACCAACAGTAGTACCAACAAAAGTACCAACACAGGCACCAACACAGGCACCAACACAGGCACCAACACAGGCACCAACAGTGGTACCAACAAAAGTACCAACACAGGCACCAACAGCAGTACCAACAACAGAGCCAACACAGGCA
>CADBNB010000248.1 GCA_902795895.1 uncultured Lachnospiraceae bacterium
AAGAGAGGTACGGACCACCAGAGTGAGTAATGTAGTGAAGCAATGCACCGTAGAAATCTAGCGAAAGAGAGGTACGGACCACCAGAATGAGTAATGTAGTAAATCAATGCACTGTAGAAATCTAGCGAAAGAGAGGTACGGACCACCAGGGTGAGTAATATAGAAATAAAATACCTAGAAAGTCTAGCAGAAAGAGAGGTACGGACCACCAAAAGGATATGGATAGAATTATAGAGATAGAGTGAGCAACAGCCTAAGACGTCAAGGTTTGTTGCTCATTCTTTTTGCTTGTATGAAAAATTGTTTATGTGTAATTTGGTAGCTATATTTTTTGTAACATTTCTTTAACTGGTGAGAAAAGCTAATTTATGGTAAAATATAAGAGGTGGAGCTTGGGGGCAATACAATAGAAAAACTAGCAGAAACACAAAACCAAATCTGACGAGCAGGACTCATTAAGAGCTTTGCCTTAAGATGGGAGTGATACGAAAGGATTTATTATGGCTAAAGAAGAAAAGACAAATGTAATGCGAGTATTGGAACAGAAGAAGATTAACTTCCAGGTACACTGTTATGTGGAAACCGGAAAAGTAAATGGAATGGAAGTGGCAGAAGAATTAGGACAAGATCCTAATTGTGTGTTTAAAACATTAGTTACCATTGGGGCAAGCAAGAAAAATTATGTGTTTGTTGTTCCTGTAAATATGGAATTAAATTTGAAAAAAGCGGCAAAAGTAGTAGGAGAAAAGAGTATTGCCATGATTAAATCAAAGGAACTATTGCCTTTGACAGGGTACATTCACGGTGGATGTTCTCCGATTGGTATGAAGAAGTTTTTTCAGACCACGATTCATGAGACCGCGAAAGATAAGGAAACGATTTGCGTCAGCGGAGGAAAAATCGGGTATCAGGTACAAATTAGTCCTGATGATTTAGGAAAAGTAATCCGTTTTGAATATGCGGATATCGTGTAATTGTTAGATAAAATAGCAATCAAAAATGCAAATAAGACATTAATGTGCATAGGGGGCATTATGCGTATGTGTATATGTAGTTGTATTTGGTACATGCCAAATATAAATACAGTGTTTTGGAATAGTGCATTTTCGAGATAAACTTTATAACTATGAGAAATTAGGGTTAAAATTTAAGGAAAGTTGAGGTAATTATTATGGCATGGTATGACGAAGCAGTATTTTATCACATTTATCCACTTGGAATGTTAGGAGCACCAAAGGAAAATTCATACGGGGAGGTAGTTCACCGACTTCCTCAGTTACATCCTTGGCTTGAGCATTTACAGAAGATAGGGGTAAATGCCATATATATTGGACCTTTGTTTGAGTCTGTGGGACATGGATACGAGACAACAGATTATAAAAAATTAGACAGTCGTTTAGGAGACAATGAGGATTTGAAGAATTTTGTTTCTGAGTGTCATAAAAAAGGAATCCGCGTCATTTTTGACGGTGTGTTTAACCATACGGGACGTGATTTCTTTGCCTTTAAGGATTTGCAGGCAAATAGAGAGCATTCCAGATACAAAGACTGGTATTGCAATGTAAATTTTGGTGGAAACAATGAATATAACGACGGTTTCTGCTATGAAAACTGGGGCGGATATAATCTTCTTGTAAAATTAAACCAGAGAAATCCTGAGGTGAAGGATTATATTGCCGATGTGATTCATTTCTGGGTAAGGGAATTTGACGTAGACGGTATTCGACTGGATGCGGCAGATGTGCTTGATTTTGATTTTATGAAAAATCTACGTGCAGTGGCAAATGAAGTGAAACCGGAGTTCTGGCTCATGGGAGAGGTAATCCACGGCGATTACAATCGTTGGGTAAATGAAGGAACCCTCCATTCTGTAACCAATTATCAGTTGCACAAGGGATTGTATTCCGGACACAATGACCACAACTATTTTGAGATTGCCCACACGGTAAAGCGTCTTTACGAGATGGGCGGAAATCGTCCGGATGGATTGAAACTTTACAATTTCGTGGATAACCATGATGTGGAGAGAATTTATACAAAGTTAAATAACAAGGCTCATTATACACCGGTGCATATTTTAATGTATACACTGCCTGGAGTTCCATCTTTATATTACGGTTCTGAATTTGGTATCGAGGGAAAGAAGGAAAAATGGTCAGACGATTCCTTACGTCCGGAATTAAAATATGAAGATTACAAGGATGCCGTAAATACCAATCCTTGTACGAAACTCATTGCTGCCCTTGGACAAGCCAGACACAAAATTCCCGCATTGTCCTACGGTGATTTCAGAGAATTGCAGTTACAGAACCGTAATTATGCATTTTCAAGAAATTATAAGGGCACAAGTGCCGTTGTTGCAGTAAATAACGATGACAATGATTGTACCATGAACCTTCATGTAGAGCAGGAAGGAGAATATATTGGTGTATTATCCGGACAAAAAGTGCATTCAAATAATTACTCCATCAATGTAAACGTAAAAGCAAATGGTGGAGATATCTGGGTTTTGGCAAAAGATTATGACGGAGCTACTGTCGTTTCAGAAGCATTAGATACTGCAAAAATTGCGGCTGAAAATGCAAAGACCAAGGAAAGAGCTGAAAAGCCGGAGGCAAAGGTTGAACCTAAGAAGGCAGAAACTAAGGCAGAAGTAAAAGAAGAACCAAAGAAACCGGAACCTGTTAAAGCACCAAAAGCAGAGAAAAAGCAGGAACCGGCAGGTAATGATAAGCAGAGCGAAGAATTCGAAAAAGGGGTAATCGCAGGACTTCAGGAAGCAATCATTGCTATTATGGAAAAGAATGGACCGGTGACAGATCAGATGAGAAATGATGTTTACAATAACACCCATCATGATTCACTTGTTACTTGGGTAAAGAGTTTTCGCTGAGAATGAGAAAATTTAAAAAGACTGTAAAATAAAATGGAAAAAAATGTAATAAAAATATGATAAAATTTTTTTAGGAGAAAGTTAATTTTCTGAAAGAAAGGAAAGGGGAGTTAAAGTTACTCTTTTCAAGTATAAGGGGGTAAACATTATGAAAAACAAAAAAATTAGTGTGCAGTTGATGAGGGTACTTGTTCCGATGATTGCTTTGTTTATCGTAGCGGTAGCATGTATTATTTTTATCAACTCAAAAGAAGTTATTACAAGAGAAGGCAAGGAAAGTCTTCAAATTGAAACAGAAGCTAATGCCAACAGTATTTCCAGAACGATGCAGGACATCAAAGGATACTATAATGCGTTAGGTGATTCTTTTGAAACTACAAAAATGGATGATGCAGCGATTAAAGTGGCATTACAGCCGGGTATGAAGGAATATCCGGAAATGGTAAATGACGTATATGTTGCATTTACTGATAAAATATTTATTGACGGTGGAGATTGGGTTCCGCCAACTGATTATGATCCTACAACAAGAGGTTGGTTTCAGGAAGGTATGACATCGGATACCATCATAATTGGAACACCTGATATTGATATGGATACAAAACAGGCGGTTGTAAACGGAATTCGTAAGGTACAATTTGCAGATGGCAGAACAGGTGTATTATCCACAGATATTTTCTTGAAAAATATATCGAATGCAGTAAGTGAGTACACACCTCTTGATACGGGAAAGAGTTATCTCTTTGCCGGTTCGCAGATTATCGGTTCTCCGACAGAGGAATATGTAGGTGCAGATGCAACGGAACCTACCAGTGATGAGTTCTTGCAGGAAATTTACAGTAAGGTATCTTCAAATAGTGTTGGAGAGACATATACGATTACAGGAAATGATGACAAAGAATATTTTGTTGCTTTGAAAAATGTAGAAGGAACTAATTGGACGCTTGTTTCATATGTTAAGAAGTCTGATGTATTAAAAAATCTTTCTGATTTACTGGTTATCACGGTAATATTGGTGGCAATTATGTTGATTGTAAGTACGATTGTTATTATATTACTGGTAAGAAAAATGATTACAAAACCTGTAAATAATTTGACAAGTACAATATCTAAAATCTCAGAAGGAGATTTTACGGTTAGCATCGTAAGAGGCGGTAACAATGAAATTGGTCTTATGAATAATAAGATGTTTGAGTATGTTGAAAGAATGCGTACTACTCTTGGTGAAATGAAAGAAGTTACAAATGCTATTGTCCTTGAGGCGGATAAGAGTATGCAGGCGGCAGATTTTATGAGTAATCAGGCTGATGCACAGAGTGAATCTATGGAACAGATTCGAATTGCAATGAATGGTATTTCCCAATCAGTTACTGAATTAGCAACAGATGCTACTGAGCTGGCACATTCCGTTAGTGATATGAATCAACAGGGTGTTGAAGCTAAAGAACTTATGAATGAAGTTTTGATTAAGGCAAAAAAAGGTCAGGAAGATATGAATGTTGTTCAAAAAAACATGAAGACCATTTCCGTGTCTATGTCTGAAATGAGCGATGTTGTTGAGGCTGTTGATGTGTCTGCACAAAAGATTAATACTATCGTAGAGATGATTAATTCGATTTCTTCTCAAACAAATCTGCTTTCGCTCAATGCGTCAATTGAGGCGGCAAGAGCAGGAGAAGCCGGTAAAGGATTTGCGGTTGTCGCAACTGAAATTGGTAATCTTGCAATGGATAGTGCAAATGCCACAACTGAGATAAGTAGCATTATAAGGGATATCACAGAACAAATTAAGACATTGTCTTCTCGTTCTTCATCTAGTATGGAGGAGATTGAAAATAGTAGTGCTTCGGTAAGTGAAACAGGACAGACATTTGAAAACATTTTTATAGCACTTGATAATGCTGGAAATACCGTAAATGATATGGTTAATAAAATGAATAGAGTAAATGAAGTAGCTATGTCTGTTGCGGCAATTTCACAGGAACAATCGGCTAGTGCGGAAGAAGTTACAGCAACTGTTGATAGCGCAGCTGACAGTGCTCGTGGAGTAGCAGATGAAAGTAGGAATGTTGATCACAGTGCTTCCACAGTTTCAGAAACGGCAGCACGTATTGGTGAGTTTGTTGAGACATTTACTATTTAGGAATAGAATGTTCTCTCGGAAATCTTGCATAAAAAGATTCCGAGAGAATATTTAGAGAAGGCTTTTGATTTTACAATTGGAAGTCTTCTTTTTTGAACACTATCACAATAAAGGTTGCGTTTTTATGGGGAAAAATGTATACTATTACATATACGATAGTTTCGTTATGGAACATGATTACAATGTGAGGGAAAAACATTCAAATACAGCTTTTGTGACCTGATTATTTCTAGCATTTTTTCCCTTGATACAATATTGTAGTGATACATATGATTGAGAAGGAAGTATCGGGTGTATAGACACAGAAAGGGTGGGAAATATGATTATTACAATTGCGAGACAGTGTGGAAGTGGTGGAGTTAGTATCGGTAAGATGGTAGCTGATCATTTTGAAATTCCGATTTATGATAAGACCGCACTGAACAAATTGGCACAGAAAAATGGATTATATGACAAGTATTCAAACTTTCTTGATGAAAGAACAGTAAACAGTTTGCTATATGCAATTAGCAAAGGGGACAATGTTTTAGATATCACAAGTACACCAAAGCAGGTATTAACAGAAGTGTTGGGAGAGCAAGATTGTGTATTGGTTGGACGTTGTGGAAATTATGTATATAAGGATTCGCCGGATTGCACCAGCGTATTCTTGTATGGAGATTTGGATAAACGTGTAGAAGTAATGATGAAGCGTCTTAGCATTTCAGAAAAGATTGCCAGAAAAGTTGTTACTGATACAGATGAAGAGAGAAAAACATATCATAACTATTATACTCATGAGGAATGGGGAGCTGCCGATGGTTATGATTTAAGTATTGATAGTTTTGCACAAGGTTTTGATGAGAGCGCAAAAAAGATTATTGCATTTGTTGAAGGTAAAAAGTAACATGTGCGCGTAGTTCTTTTTCAATGACACCGCATGAATGGAGGGAAAAAGATGATAGAAAGAAGAAGGCATAAAAGACTTCCGATTGAACTAAGTCTGGAAATTAAGAAGATTTATAAACAGGATTATGTAATTATAGAAGATGTGGATGCAGAGATATCAGTGGTTGATATTTCAAAGTCCGGAATAGGATTTGTCTCGAAGGCAAAGTTACCGATGGACTATTACTTTGATGGTAAGATTCGTCTGGCGGGAAATGACTTCTTCTATGCTGTAATCCACATTGTTCGTGGTGAAGTTGAAGGGGAGGACGATGACCGCAAGTGTTATTACGGTGCAGAGTTTGTAGGATTGGCACCATTTCTTGCAAATAAAATCGATGATTATGAGGCAAGTCTGAATAAATAAAATATGGTTATCATTTAATTGTAATACGATGAAAGAGAAAGCTGTGCAGAGATGCGCAGCTTTCTTTTATGAGCAAGTAGACCATTTTGAGCGGATACAGTAGCTTTCATCCACGCAAACTTCACACCTTTTATGTGTTCGTTTTTGCGGGAAAGCTTTGCATACCAGTTTTCTGACCTTCGCTTTGACCTCACGGTCTTTGCTTAGGTCGAAAACTTTGCATGCGAATGTAGTCAGCTTTGAAAACAGCTGATTAAAAACTATTAGTTTATGTTGTCAGTAGATAACTTCTGCCAGCTTGTCGAAAAACGTCAGATAATTGTATGAATTGTCGAACATTAAAAAAAACTTGCAATTTGATTAATTGTGCAAATTGTATAAAAAAATAGTGGTGAAAAATTTTGAAAAACGAATTGTAAAAGTATGGAATAAAAGTTATCCACATTTTTTTGCCATAAAAATGACTAAAAATAAAGTTATGCACAGAGTTATACACTTTATCCACATTTTTGTGGATAAAAAGTAGTAGGAAAAAACTGTCAAGTTCGAAAGTGTGTTTTGTATCAACTGTAAGAAATGTATAAAAATGACAAAAAATGAAAAATTCAATTATTTTAAAAAAATGAAAAACAATTTAAAAAATAGTGTGAGAATCTTTAAAGTGTACGGATAAGTTACCAGTCAGGCTTGAATTCTCAACAGGAACAGCCCTTTTTGTAAAAAGAAAAATGCATTTTATTCTTTGCAAACGTAATACTTCTGTAACAGTTATAAAGGTGTTTTACCTTGAATTTGGGCATATAAATTGGTATAATAATTGTGTAGACAATAATAAATTTTAATTATTATTGTTTACGCTATGGCATGGGATTAATCTTATGTCAGATAATATTAGGTCAAAGGAGTTGGACGGTATGAAGTACATTATTAGTGGTAAGAACATTGACGTTACAGAGGGATTAAAAGACGCAATTTATGAGAAAATCGGAAAGTTAGAGAGATATTTTACAGAAAGCACAGAAGTACAGGTAACATTTAGTGTGGAGAAAGATGTTCAGAAAGTAGAGATTACGATCCCTATGAAAGGTACGATTATCCGTGCCGAGGAAGAAAGTAATGATATGTATGTTTCTATTGATTTAGTAGAGGAAATCATTGAACGTCAGTTAAGAAGACATAAAAATAAACTTGTAGAAAGAAGACAGGATGTTCAGAGTCTTAGTCAGGCGTTCATCGAGGAAGAAGTGGAAGATGATGAGGACGGCATTCAGATTATTCGTTCAAAGAAGTTTGCAATTAAGCCTATGGATGCAGAAGAAGCATGCATGCAGATGGATCTTTTAGGACACGATTTCTTTGTATTTAGAAACAGCGAGACAAATGAAGTGAACGTTGTTTATAAGAGAAAGAAAAATCAGTATGGTTTGATCGAGCCAGAGTGCTAAAAATAAAATATGGATATGAGTATGGATCGCCTAGTTCAAAAGAGCTGGGCGATTTTTCTGTTAGGGATAATTGCGATGTAATTACATCGTGAAAGAAAAATAATCCATATTGGATTAAAGCATGCGTAGGTATACGATTGTTAATATAGAAAAAAGATACGAAAAATCTGTGTTTCATTAAAATTTAGGTTGAAACCTTTGATTAGTAATGTTACAATAGGAAAAGATATTGTCTATAAGGGAGGAGTTTATCTTCCTTTGATTAACATAAAGAGAGTATTGTCTTACATGATGGGCAATAGAAGAAATGAAAGGAAAGATGCATCGTAATTTGATGCATGGGTGTGAGTATGGGATTGTTAGAAAGTATATTCGGAACACATAGTCAACATGAATTGAAGCGTATTTATCCAATCGTCGATAAGATTGAGGCTTTGGAACCAGAATATGAAAAATTGACCGACGATGAGTTGAAGCATAAGACAGTAGAGTTTAGAGAGCGTTTGGAAAAGGGTGAAACACTTGACGATTTGTTAGTGGAAGCTTTTGCAACTGTTCGTGAGGCATCTAAGCGTGTGCTTGGTATGCGTCATTATCGTGTGCAGATAATCGGTGGTATTATCTTGCATCAGGGACGTATTACTGAGATGCGTACTGGTGAAGGTAAGACATTGGTGTCTACACTTCCGGCATATTTGAACGGATTAACAGGGGAAGGCGTTCATATCGTTACTGTAAATGATTACTTGGCAAAGCGTGATGCTGAGTGGATGGGACAGGTTCATGAATTCCTAGGATTAACCGTAGGTGTTATTCTTAACAGCATGGACAATGACGAGCGTCGTGAAGCTTACAATTGTGACATTACATATGCCACAAACAATGAATTAGGATTTGATTATCTTCGTGACAACATGGTTATCTATAAAGAACAACTTGTTATGCGTAGTTTGAATTACGCTATCGTGGATGAGGTTGACTCGGTATTGATCGATGAGGCGAGAACTCCACTTATTATTTCCGGTCAGGCTGGAAAGTCTACAAAGCTTTACGAAGCATGTGATGCTTTGGCATTGACATTGGAAAAAGGTACAGAGACAGAGCTTACAAAGATGGATGCGTTGATGAATGAAGAAACTACAGAAACTGGTGACTTCGTTGTTAACGAAAAGGATAAACAGGTACATCTAACTGCAGAAGGTGTGAAGAAGGTTGAGAAATTCTTCCATATTGAAAACCTTGCAGATCCTGAAAATATGGAAATCCAGCATAACATTATCCTTGCACTTCGTGCACATAACTTAATGTTCCGCGATAAGGATTATGTAGTTCAGGATGATGAAGTACTTATCGTTGATGAGTTTACCGGACGTATCATGCCAGGTAGACGTTATTCAGATGGTTTACATCAGGCGATTGAAGCAAAAGAGCATGTTAAGGTTAGACGTGAGAGCAAGACTCTTGCAACAATTACATTCCAGAACTTCTTTAATAAGTACAATAAGAAGTCAGGTATGACCGGTACCGCTCTAACAGAAGAAAAAGAGTTCCGTGAAATTTACGGAATGGACGTTATCGAAGTTCCTACAAATAAGCCTATTCAGCGTATTGATTACCAGGATGCTGTTTACGCTACACATAAAGGAAAGATTAACGCTGTTGTAGCTGAAATTGAAGAAGCACACGCAAAAGGACAGCCTGTACTTGTTGGTACAATTACCATCGAAGGTTCCGAAGAAATCAGTGCTATTTTGAAGAAGCGCGGAATTCCTCATCAGGTATTGAATGCGAAGTACCATGAGAAAGAAGCGGAAATCGTAGCACTTGCCGGACAGAAGGGCGCAGTTACTATCGCTACAAACATGGCTGGTCGTGGTACTGATATTAAGTTGGAAGATGGTGTTCAGGAAATTGGCGGACTTAAGATTATCGGTACAGAGCGTCATGAGTCTCGTCGTATTGACAACCAGCTTCGTGGTCGTGCAGGTCGTCAGGGAGATCCAGGTGAGTCTCGTTTCTATATTTCATTGGAAGATGATTTGATTCGTCTGTTTGCTTCTGAGAGAATGGTTAATACATTCCAGAAGTTAGGTATGTCTGATGATGAGCCTTTGGAACACAAGATGTTATCAAAAGCGATTGAAAATGCACAGACTAAGATCGAAGGAAACAACTTCGGTATTCGTAAGAATTTGTTAGAGTACGATAAGGTAAATAACGATCAGAGAGAAATCATATACGAAGAGCGTCGTCGCGTTCTTGATGGTGAGAGCATGAGAGATACGATTTATCGTATGATTGGAAATGTAGTTGAAAGAACAGTTAATTTGATTATCGGTGATGATCAGGATGCCAGCGAATGGGATATTCACGAATTAAATTCTATTTTGCTTCCTATCGTTCCTGTTGAGAAGATTGAACTTACAGAAGAAGAAAAGGCAAGCATTACAAAGCCTCAGTTACTTCAGACATTAAAAGAAGAAGCTGCAAAATTATACGAAGACAAAGAAGCTATGTTCCCAGAGGAAGAGCATGTTCGTGAAATCGAGCGTGTTATTCTGTTAAAGGTTATTGATAGCAAGTGGATGGAGCATATTGATGATATGGATCAGCTTCGTCAGGGTATTGGACTACAGGCATACGGACAGAGAAATCCGGTTGTTGAATATACAAATAGTGGATTTGATATGTTTGGTGACATGATTGATGCAATCGAAGAAGATACTGTACGTTCGTTGATGCACGTTAAGGTTGAGCAGGATATTGAGCGTGAGCAGGTTGCCAAGGTTACAGGTACAAACAAAGATGATACTGCAGTCAATACACCAAAACGTAGAGCTGAAAAGAAGGTTCAGCCAAATGATCCTTGTCCATGTGGAAGCGGAAAGAAATATAAATTCTGCTGTGGAGTAAAATAGATTGGGAATGCGGGGTGGATGGTGCCAGTGAAATGACACCTGTCCGCAAGTCGTAATTGGATTATATAAAAAGAAACCACATTTTGTGGTTTCTTTTTTGTGTAATAGGAAATTTCTAAGAAAATCTCCTATTACACAAAAATGCTCCGCGAGGATGCGCAGTCTGCGGAAGTGAATTATTGTTGTACAATACCGCGGACGCGCTAGAGTTTTGCTTGCAAAACTCTATATTTAAAATTTTTTACATTTGTGTTATAATGGAAAGTAGTATATGTGAAAGAGGTGAAGCTGGTGGTTGAGTTAGACCAGTTTAAGTATACGCTAAACGGCTATACAGAACCATTAAAGGAAGTAGGAGCATCATTAGATCTTGAAAATAAGCATCTTCGTATTGAAGAATTAGAACGATTGATGGAGGAGCCTACCTTTTGGGATGATCCTGAAAAATCTCAGGCTACCATGAAAGAATTAAAAGATCTTAAGAGTACAGTAGAACAGTTTGAAAATTTGCAGACTGCTTATGATGATATAGAAACTTTATTGGAAATGGGATATGAGGAAGAGGATGCCAGTCTTATTCCGGAAATTGAAAGCGAATTAAATGATTTTATTGAAAAATACGAAGAACTTCGTATTGGAACATTGCTTTCAGGGGAATATGACAAAGATAACGCTATTCTTACATTACATGCAGGTGCAGGTGGAACGGAAAGTTGCGACTGGGCAAGCATGTTGTGCCGTATGTATCAGAGATGGGCAGATAAAAAAGGATTTACCACAGAGATGATTGATTTCCTTGACGGAGATGAAGCCGGACTTAAGTCGGTTACTTTGGAAATCAAGGGAACAAATGCTTACGGTTATCTGAAATCGGAGCATGGAGTACATCGTTTGGTACGTATTTCACCATTTAATGCGGCAGGAAAGCGACAGACTTCTTTTGTATCTTGTGATGTTATGCCGGATATTGAAGAAGATGTGGATGTTGAGATTAATGATGACGATATTCGTATTGACACTTATCGTTCCAGTGGAGCAGGTGGTCAGCATATCAATAAGACATCTTCCGCTATCCGTATTACACATTTCCCAACAGGAATTGTAGTTCAGTGTCAGAATGAACGTTCACAGCATATGAACAAAGATAAAGCGATGCAGATGTTAAAGGCTAAGCTCTACTTATTAAAACAACAGGAAAATATGGAAAAGGAATCCGGAATTCGTGGTGAAGTGAAGGAAATCGGCTGGGGAAATCAGATTAGGTCATACGTTATGCAGCCGTATACCATGGTAAAGGATCACCGTACAAATCAGGAAATCAGTAATGTTAATGCTGTTATGGATGGTGGCATCGATCCATTTATCAATGCATATTTGAAGTGGATTAATACAAAACCGGTAACAGAAGAATAATACAAGGGGGAATTATTTATGAAACAGGTATTGTGTAAGGTGGGAAACAGCTTATTTGGAATTGACATTGAAAAAGTGCAGGGCATTGAAAAAAAGATGGATGTGACTCCGGTTCCAAATACACCAAAACTTATACGTGGTATTTCAAATTTGCGTGGAAGTGTAGTTCCTATTATTAATTTGCATGAGAAACTCGGTATGGTTAATAATGAAAATGACTCAGAAAAAACATATATCATTACTAGAATAGGGGAATTATTGGTAGGGTTTATGGTTGATTCTGTGGCTGAAATTGTTGAATTGAACGATGGCAGTCTGATTGATGTTCCTCAAATCGTAAAAGATGAGGGGACAAGTTATATTCAGTTCGTTCTAAATGTAAACAAACAATTGGTTTTAGTTTTGGATGTAGATGAGATTTTAGATGAGTCAGAAAGAACAAATCTTAATAAATTGGTAGATGACGTGACAAACTAGAAGTTAATAAGACGTAAGTACAAGCTATGTCAAAGCATAAAACGTTTTGCAAGAAATGTAGATAGTAAATGTGCACAGTATGTCAGTGAATTGTACGTGTGTGTTATAATAAGAGTTCGATTGGTTTTTAAATGGTAACAGTTTGATCGGTTGATTGAACTGTTACTTTTTTGTGGAGTTCGTGTTGCATTTCCTTGGGATTTATGATACTATATCTTTCGTGGGAAAACAAGTGTTTTTCTGCTACATACAAATTGGAGGAATCGATATGAGTAATCCAGAGCAAGTGATGAGTGAATACGATGATGATGAACAGTATTTCATTGTTCGAAAGAGAGCGTTGCCGGAAGTGTTTCATAAAGTTGTAGAAGCAAAACGGTTGCTTGATTCTCATAAAAGTATCACCATACAAGAGGCGACAGATGCGGTTGGCATCAGCAGAAGTTCTTTTTATAAATATAAAGATGATATTTCACCCTTCTATGACAACGCCAGAGGAAAGACGATCACCTTGATTATGCAGGTAGATGATCAGCCTGGTTTGTTATCGAAGATACTTAGCCTTGTGGCAAAGTCTGGAGCGAATATATTGACCATCCACCAGACCATTCCGGTAAATGCCATTGCCATGCTGACTCTCAGTATAGCAATTTTACCTACCTCAGGTGATGTGACGGCGATGCTTCGGGAAATCGGTGAATTGGATGGTATGCATTATGTAAAGATACTTGCAAGAGAATAGTGTATTAAATGTTTTTTTGGAATTTTGTATAAAAAGACTTTGAGAGAACATTTAGAAAGAATGGAGGATATTATGATTAAAGTTAGTGTTTTAGGATATGGTACAGTAGGTTCAGGTGTTGTTGAAGTTCTTACAACAAACAAAGACAGCATTGCAAAGAAAGTGGGACAGGAAATCGAAGTAAAGCATATTTTAGATTTAAGAGATTTCCCTGGAGATCCACACGAAGCAAAAGTAGTTCATGATTTCAATCAGATTGTAAATGATGATGAAGTTCAGATCGTTGTTGAAACAATGGGTGGAGTAAAACCAGCATATGACTTCGTAAAGGCATCATTAGAGGCTGGAAAGAGCGTATGTACATCAAATAAAGAATTAGTTGCAAAGCATGGTGCTGAACTTATTGCCATTGCAAAGGCTAAAAACATCAACTTCTTCTTTGAAGCAAGTGTTGGTGGTGGTATTCCTATTATCCGTCCAATCAATGAATGTGTGACTGGTGATGTTATTGAGGAAATTTCAGGTATCTTAAATGGTACTACAAACTACATTTTATCAAAGATGGCATCAGAAGGCGCTCAGTACGCAGATGTATTAAAGCAGGCACAAGATTTAGGATATGCAGAGAGAAATCCGGAAGCAGACGTAGAAGGATATGATGCATGTAGAAAGATTGCAATTCTTACTTCTCTTGCTTATGGAAAGCAGGTAGATTTTGAAGATATTTACACAGAAGGTATCACAAAGATTTCTGCAACAGATATCAAGTACGCAAAAGCATTAGGCGCAAGTATCAAGATTTTCGGTAGCAGCAAAAAGGTTGGAGACAAGATATACGCTAAAGTTGCACCAGTTATGATTGATGCTAATCATCCATTGTATATGGTAAATGATGTATTTAATGGTATTTTCGTAAAAGGAAACATGGTTGGAGATTTGATGTTCTACGGAAGTGGAGCAGGAAAATTGCCTACAGCCAGCGCTGTTGTTGGTGACGTAGTTGCAGCAGCTAAGAACCTTAACGTAAATGTTCCAATCATCTGGGATAGTGAAAAGTTAGAGCTTGCAGATATTAAAGAAGCTTCTCAGCGTTTCTTTGTTCGTCTTTCAGGTGACAAAGCAGCAAATGAAGCAAAAGTTTCAGCAGCATTTGGTAACGTAGATGTAGTTGATGCCGGTATCGACTGCGAGTACGCATTTATCACTTCTGCAGTAACAGAAGGAGATTTTGCTAAGAAAGCAGAAGAATTAGGAAATGTAGTAAGCAGAATTCGTGTAGATTTCTAATTTGGACGAAAAAATATTATTCATCTAAGATAGATGGGGATGAAAAGGATTTAGCAGATTGCTAAGTCCTTTTTTTGCGTTTTGTGAAGAGATGAAGCAGGGGTTTGGGTGATAGTGTACAAACGGCATACATGAAATTTGTAATTAGTGCACTAAAAGATTGCAAAAACAATAAAATTTGTAATAAAATGGTAACTCTATTAAAAAATATTACACAAAAATTAAGGCAGATTATTGGTGAAAAATAACAAGATGGTAAAAAGGGCGTAATTACAATTAAAAAATAATTAAAATCTCTTGTGAAAATGACAAATGAAAATAAAAAAAAAGAAGAAGAGTTATCTAAATATTCTAAAAAATCCAAAAAAATAGGAAAAAATGGGGGGGCGTGACAAATCAAAAATTGAGGAGTATAATCCCAAATATCAAAAAGGTTGCAAGAAATTGTTTTAATAAAATTGCAAAATATGAAAAATAAAAAAGTTATCAGAGAAGGAGCGGTTATTATGAGAAATTTTGAAAAGTTTATGGCAGTTGCAATGGCAACAGCAGTTACTTTCACAAGTTTACCAAATGCAAACTATGTTGCATTTGCAGAACAGACAGAAGATGTAGTAGTGGCTTCAGAGATTGACGACGTTAAAGATATGACAGAAACACAGGATGAAGCTATCAAGGTTACTCCAGTAACAGAGGCTGCAGTAGTTGCAACACAGGCAGCAGTTTCATCACAGGCAGCAGTAGAAGATAAGACATTTAAAATTGATGCAGTTAAGATTAAGACTTCAAAAGCAGCAACAAGAACAATTGTTGATTTGAAAAATGGTAAAGCACCATATACTTATGAATATACATTTGAGAAAATCTCAGGTAAGGAACAGACAGAAGATTATGTTGTGAACAAGTCAAAATATGCTTCAGCAACACAACATTTTCCAACACATTTGTCAGGAGATTACAGATTATCTGTTAAGGTAACAGATTCAGAAGAAAATGTTGCAACAAAGACACAGAAATTTACAGTTAATCCATTTACAATTTCTGAAATTGCAACAAATTATACAGCACCAGTTGTAACAGGAACAGCACTTTCTTTCAAAGCTATTTGTGAAAATAACTGGGTAAATAAAGAGTCTCAGAGTACAACATGGTCAATCGTAAAAGATGGACAGATTTACATGGATAAGACAGTTTTAGCTGGTTCAACAGACTTTGAGTGGACACCTTCTGAAATTGGAAACTATGAGGTAAAAGTTGATGCAGTAGATGCAGCCGGAGAAAAGGCAAGCAAAAGTATTCCGGTAGTTGTAAAAGAGTCTTCTGAAAATGTTGCAGTTGTTTACTATGAAAGTGGTTGGGAAAATGCCCGTATCCATTATAAAGTTGGTAATGGCGATTGGAATTCAATTCCTGGAGATAAAATGACAAAGACATCATACAAGCAGTACAACTGGATGTACGCAATTGATTTGGATGATGCAGAAAATGCAACAATTTGCTTTACAGATGGACGTGGTGATTGGGATAACAATCAGAACAGAAACTACGTTGTAGAAGTTGGAACAACAGGTATTCAAAATGGAGAAGTTTCAAAGTTTGATTTCCAGGTAGCAGATACAGTAATTGATGCTTCAAAAGAAGGTACAATTTTGACAGCAAAAGTAGCTTACGGTGTTGCACCATACAAGTATGAAGTATCTGTAAGTTATGAAAAGGACGAAGAAATTTACAACGATAAGACAGTGATTAATTCTAATTCTAAAGAAGTGGATGCATTTTTCTTGACACATTATTCTGGAAATTATCAGGCAACTGTAAAAGTAACAGATGCAGATGGAAATGAGACAGAAGAGTCATATGATTTTGAAATTAAGAAAATGCAGATTAACGGTGTTGTTGCAAACAGTGTAAAAGTTGCTAGTGATGCAGCAATTAAGTTTACTGCTAAGACAGCAAATTCGTGGTCATACTATTTACCAATGAGCACATACTGGACAATTGAAAAAGACGGCGAAGTTGTTGTTGATGCACAGTGTGCAGCTTATGAAAAATCATTTACATGGGTACCGGAAGAGGCTGGAACATACAACGTTAAAGTATACGCTAAGGACAGTAGTGGAGATGAGATTTCATACAAGTTTGAGTATGTTGTAAAATAAGAAATATAGAGAAATAATTAGAAGACAGGAATTGTACGGATTGTATGATTCCTGTCTTTTTTTCTTTTTAGATTTCATATATAATAATAGTATGTGAAAGAATACTATGAAAAAATACAGTAGGTATGATAGGCTGTTATTGGATTTCGTGTGATAATGGGGGAAAATATGAGAGAACATTGGTTAGAGAGTATTTATTCGGATGGTAGTGAATTGTTTGTAAATCCTTCCATTCCTAAAAAAGGACAAGAAGTAGAGATTAAAATACGTTTGTTTGAGGAAGTAGAGATTGAGGCTATCTTTTTACGTACAAGAATAAACGGCGGTGAAATCCGTATTCCTATGGAAAGAGCGGAAGTAAAGCATGGATTGGTCTATTATAAGACGGTGGTGTATAGCCATGAAGATGCCATACGTTATCAGTTTTATATCGTAACAAAAGATAAAATCTATTATTATAACCAGGCAGGTGTGACAGAGTATATGCCGGATGAAGTCTATGATTTTTGCGTGTTGTACGATTATCAGCAGCCGACCTGGGTAAAAAATGCGGTGTTTTATCAAATCTTTCCGGAACGTTTTTGTAATGGAGACCCTTCCATTAGCGTAAAATCCGGCGAATACACTTTTGATGGGCATCCCACCATTCAGGTAAAGGATTGGAATACAGTTCCTACCGAATATCATGATAATTACTGTCTTGATTTTTATGGTGGAGATTTGATTGGTATTAAAAATAAAATTCCGTATTTAAAGGAGCTTGGCGTTACGGCACTTTACCTAAATCCGATTTTTTATGCGGCTACCGTACATAAATATGACTGTCTGGATTATTTTCAGGTAGATCCTCATTTTGGTGGGGATGAGGCTTTGATTGATTTGGTGGAAGAACTTCATAAAAATGACATGCGCATTATTTTGGATGTTTCTATTAACCATACAGGAAGTGCTCATAAGTGGTTCAATAAAGAAGGTGCATTTTTTGATAAAAGTGTGGGAGCATACAACAATCCGGAGGCAGAGGAGAGAAAATATTATTTTTTCAAAGAGGATAACAGTTATAAGGCATGGTGGAATGTACGAACGCTGCCTACCTTAAATTATTCCTGTCAGGAACTTAGAGATATTCTATACTTAGGAGAAGATTCTCTGGTAAAGAAATGGATGAAACCACCATTTAATACTGACGGTTGGCGGTTTGATGTGGCGGATGTTATGGCGAGAAATGATGAGCATCAGTTGCATCACGAAGTGTGGCCGGAAATTTACAAAAGCATAAAGGATACCAAATCCGATGCCTATATTGTTGCAGAGGAATGGGGAGATTGTGCAGAATTTCTTCAGGGAAATGAGTGGGACACACCGATGAATTATTTTGGATGTGCCAGACCGGTGAGAGAATACGTAGGAGAGCATGACCTATTCTTAGTTCGGGAGCCTGAAGTGTTACGAAGTCGTCCAAATCAAAGTGCGAAAGTGCTTGGACAAAGAATTCGACAGCATTTAGGAAAAATCCCTTTTGCTTTGCAGCAGGTACAGTTTAATTTGCTTGGAAGTCATGATGCCTCGAGACTTCATAACAATCCTGATATTTCATGGAATGCTACAAAGGTGGCAATTGGTCTTTTGTTTACCCTTCCGGGAACTGCAAGTATTTACTATGGTGATGAAGCGGGAATTGACGGAAGATTAGCGACGAATGAAGGTTTCAGATATCCTATGCCATGGGATAAAAATATCGAGGCAACTGACAATTACAAGTTATATCATGCCTTGGCAAATTACAAAAAACAAAGCCTGATTTTAGCAGAGGGTGGCATAAAGATTTTGCTGGAAGATGGCCGTGTATTTGCCTTTGCAAGAATTGCAAAAGAAGGCATTGTGCTAGTGATTACTTCCATGGAAAAGACAGAAAGAGAAATTGAATTAAATTATGATGTTCTTGGATTGAAAGATATTTCGAATGGCAAGACTGTGCTAGGGGAAGATATTTCCTGCAAAGATTTCGATGGAAAAATGAAAGTTACGATTCCAAGTGAGGGAATCGGTATTTGGGAATATCATTTATCGTAAACAGGAAAGAAAACTTTATCTGACATAGTCGTTTATGGGTAAATCCGGTGTTCAGAATCTGCGAACGAGTCTTGAAAAAATAAACCGTAGGGAATATGTAAAATTCCCTGCGGTTATTTATGTAATAGGAAATTGCGATGCAATTTCCTATTACATAAATAATGCTCCGCGAGGATGCGCAGACCGCGGAGATGGAGTTAATTGCTGCGCAATACCGCGGTCGCGCTAGAGTTTTGCAAGCAAAACTCTT
>CADBNB010000249.1 GCA_902795895.1 uncultured Lachnospiraceae bacterium
CAAAGGTAGGATCGTAGGTTTTCGGATAAGGACATTTTTTCCGTTCCACCACGCTTCTTGGTAAATATCCTTTCATAGCATCCTTTAACAGACTTTTCACCTGCTGGTTGTGATATTTGTACTCCCAAGGAAGTTCATATAAATACTCAACCAGACGATGGTCTGCAAAAGGAACCCTCACTTCCAAACCTTTTGCCATAGTCATACGGTCTTTTCGTTCCAACAATGTTTCCATAAACCATGCAATGTTTAAATGGGCAATTTCCCGTTGTCTTCGCTCCTTCATAATATCCCATCGTCGCACATTTCGCTCCACGCTCTCCTTAAATAAATCTTCCTGTGAAACCAGTCGTTCTCTAGGAGATAACACCATTCTTTCAAGAGACGCATCATACTGCGTTTTCACAAATGTTTCAAGTTTTAATTCTTCCTGCCATTCTCTTTTTAATACAAAATTTCGAAACGCCAAATCTCTGGACCATGGGAATTTATTTACGGTAAAACTCTCCGGCTGACGAAACCAAGGATAACCTCCAAAAATCTCATCTGCGCATTCACCGGACAAACAGACCGTATGCTTTTCTTTTACTTTTCCTGCAAAGCATAATAAAGAGGAATCCACATCCGTCATTCCCGGCATATCTTTTGCCTTTACCGCATCATACAGCCCTTCAAACACATCTTTCGTCGTGCATTCCAGATACGTGTGGTTAGAACCGATCACTTTTACCATTTCCTCAATGTAAGGACGGTCCTGCTCCGGCTGGAAATTAGAAGCTACAAAATTTTCCCTGTTTCCCACATAATCAAAGGAATAGGTATCAAGCTGTTCTCCCCTCTCTTTCATATATTTTGCTGCCACTGCAGAAACCACACTGGAATCCAGTCCGCCGGACAAAAGGGTACACAATGGCACATCCGAACACAACTGTCGTTCTATAGCATCGGTCAATAAATACCGTATATGTTCCACTGCCTGCTCATACGTATCATCCACTCCTTTTGCTGAAAGCTCCCAGTATTTCCACTGTTGAAAACCAGAATTGCTAAATCTGGCACAATGTCCGGGAAGTATCTCATACACACCGTCATAAACACCACTTCCCGGCACTCTTGCAGGACCGATTCCGAAAATCTGACAAAGACCATACTTACTGACTTTCGGCTCGATTTTCGGATACTGAAAAAAAGCCTTTATTTCTGATGCAAATAAAAATGTGCTATCCAGACACATATAATACAAAGGTTTTACTCCCATTCGGTCCCTAACCAAAAAGACCGACTTAAGCCGCTCATCCCAGATGGCAAAGCTAAAAATTCCATTTAGCATTTCTGCCATATTCTCCCCAAACTGAATATACGCCTGCAATACAACCTCCGTGTCAGAAGTGGTCTCAAAGGTAACCTTTTTTTCCCTCAGTTTTTTTCTGATTTCCTCAGTATTGTAAATTTCCCCATTATATACAATGGTGTATTCCACTCCATTTTTTCGGATTGTCATTGGCTGCTTCCCACGGGCAACATCCATAACTGCAAGCCTTGTGTGAGCAAACGCCACATGCTCTCCTACATAAGTTCCAAAATCATCCGGTCCTCTGTGAACAATGGTTTTTCCCATATTTTCTACAATTGTAGTGTTGTATTCTTTTTCCTTTGTGAAATCCTTTTGAAAAGACGCAAATCCTGCAATTCCACACATAATCATTCTCCCGTTTTCTTTTACATAAAAGTAGAGCATACCAAAGGTATGCTCTACTACTATATGATTTCATCATGTAAAATATACAATTTCTTCTTTTGATTTTTCTGTCTTTTCGATAGATACTGCTTCTAGCACCAAACCTTCTCCCTGATATTCCGGAGTATATTGCACCTTTGCAGTAACAACGATGTTTACCCAGTCTCTTGTCTGGAACTTTCCACCATCCTTGCAATGGCACTTAAATCCAATAAACTGAATATCATCCACACAACAAGTCATGGCAAATCTTCCAGGCACAATCCATTCCGGTGGAAACTCATCCGGATGATACACGATTGCCTTAAAACTAAGTTTCTTATTCTTATATTTTTCCGGATGTTCCAAAGCGTCCATATACCAGATACCATAATCTTCTTCGCTTATTTCTACCACATCTGCATTTAGATCAAATGGCATTTCTTCTTCCATACCATTGTCAATGGTTCCATCTGTATGCTCGTAAATAATCTGTGCTCTTCTGTTGTTTGCTTTGATTAGACGACGGAACGACGCAGTTGGTGTATTTTCATCGCAACGGTTAATAATAACTGCATCCGAAGGAGTGAACTGCTGCACCATCATACCACCCATGTTGTTCATGTAACCTTGGAAAGTACTGGCATCAATGGTTGTCAAAACCTGAACAATAATCCATTCTTCCGGCATCTCCATCTCTATCATATTTTCCGTATTCCACATACCGTTGTACTCAATAAATACACGGTCAGGATTATACTTTTTATTTAATTCTTCCAAATATGCAGGTGTCAAATCTTCCTCTTCTTCTACAACCACCATATCCATATTCAGCTTTTTTAACAAATCTTCTTTGTATTCAATCTCGCCTTCTTCGCAACAGATTAACAAGCCTTTTTCTCCGGTCATAAAATCAGGTTCTTCTAATGTGCCCTGAATAAGACTGGTCTTTCCACTTTCCAGAAAACCAGTGAATACGTATACATATACTTCTCTTTCCTGCATATTGCCTCCTATACATGAAATACCTGTTTTAATTTGTCTTCAGCAAGATTTGTACCAATGACACAAATCTTACCTGTAATTTCAGGCTCTCCGGTTCTCAATTCATACTCACCAGGAACTAAATCGTAATAAATCCATGTTCCATCTGCATTTGGAACAATACCCTTTGCACGAAGAATAATTCCATATTCCTCTGTATTTGCAAGTTTTTCAAGAATTGATTCCATCTCATCTTTCGTAAACTTGTGTGGTGTCTCCACTCCCCAACTTGTAAATACATCATCTGCATGATGATGGTGATGGTCATGTCCACATCCACACTCTCCGTCTCCATGGTGGTGATGGTCATGGCCACATCCACACTCTCCATCTCCATGGTCATGGTGATGATGCTCGTGTTCGCAATGACCTTCTCCATGGTCATGGTGATGATGCTCGTGATCGCAATGACCTTCTTCATGGTCATGGTGATGATGCTCGTGATCGCAATGACCTTCTTCATAGTCATGATGGTGATGCTCGTGATCGCAATGACCTTCTTCATGGTCATGATGGTGGTGGTCGTGATCATGATGGTGTCCACATGTTGGACAAATATCTGCTTCTCTCATCAAATCCTCGGTAAAGGAATCTTTCTTTTCCATCGCCTCAACGATTTTTTCTCCGGTAATATCATCCCATGGAGTAGTAATCACAGTAGCATTTTCATTGTGTTCACGAATCAAACGTACTACTTCTTCCAGTTTTTCTTCTTTTTGGTTCTGTGTTCTACTTAAAATAATAGTATTGGCATATTCAATCTGATTATTAAAAAATTCTCCAAAGTTTTTCATATACATTTTGCATTTTCCAGCATCTGCTACTGTCACAAAGCTATTTAATGAAATCTGGTCATCATCCACACCCTGTACTGCTTTGATTACATCAGAAAGTTTTCCTACACCGGATGGCTCAATAATAACACGATCCGGAGAATAAGTTGAAAGAACTTCCTTTAATGCAGTGCTAAAGTCACCTACCAAAGAACAACAAATACATCCTGAGTTCATCTCCGTAATCTCAACACCGGCATCTTTTAAAAATCCGCCGTCAATGCCGATTTCTCCAAACTCATTTTCAATAAGAACCAGCTTTTCGCCCTTGAAGCCTTCCTGCAACAACTTCTTGATCAAAGTAGTCTTTCCTGCTCCTAAAAATCCTGAAACGATATCAATTTTTGTCATCTATATTACTTCCTTTCCTACAAATACGCGGTATAGAATTGTTACCTTATGAATATTTAAAGTAAGTTCAAAACAGCCGCTAACCCAACTGTTTTGTATTCTCAATTACACTACATTATACTTTAATTTACAATTTCTTTCAAGCAAATGTAAAAGAGTTTTACAGAAAGAAAGACTACCCTTTCGGATAGCCTTCCTTTACATTTCTATTTTACTTTAATTGATTTTGATAATTTCACTGTTTTTGTGTTACCACTTGTATCTTTTACAACCAAATAAACCTTATAAGTTCCTTTTTTCTTTGTCTTCCATGTGTAAGTCTTTGACTTGCTGAAATTTCGAATTAGCACAGTCTTTTTACCAAGTTTTGCATACAACTTGTATTTCAACTTAGATGCCTTACACTCAACAGATTTAGCATTCATTGTGAACTTAATCTTTTGTCCTTTCTTCACAGATGTTTTACTTGATGTAAATTTCAAAACATCAATTGCCTTAATTGTAATGGTTTCTTTTTCTACAATAACATTGTTGTTTGAATCTTTTACACAATATGTGATTGCGTATTTTCCCGCTTTTGTCGGTGTCCATGTACAACTGTTACTTTCAGAACTATGAAGCAATACAATCGTCTTTGCATTTGATGCAGAGCTCTTTGCAGTGATTGTGTAAGTATACTTACCTGTTCCGCCTGTTGCATCCATCTCAAATTCAATTGCCTTCTTTACATACTGTGATTTACCTGCACTATTTTTATATGTCAGCTTCAACTCACCATTAGAAATGCTTGGTACATCAGTTGCAGTTCCATTCTCTTCAAGAACAAAATTCTTCTCACAAGATACTTTCTTGCCATCTGAATCTTCAACAATCACTTTAATCTTATGACTTCCGGCAGAACCAGTCCATTTGAAATGATCTGTTGATGAAGATTTCTGTAGCACTTCTCCATCTACATAGAACTCATATGAATAAGATTTTGTACCACCGTAAGCAATCGCCTTTAATGTAAGGGCTGTTGTATTGTACTGTGGAGAAGAACGGTCTGCTCCAAAGTTTACTGTAAGCTCTCCACTTGTAGTTGGTTTTGCTGTTGCACTATCCGATGTGGATGGTTTTTCAGTTGCTTTTGTATCACTTGCTTTCTCTGTGGCTGTTGGTGCTGTGGTTGCTGTTGTAATTTTTGACCAATCAAGAGGCTCTCCGCCACCGCCATTTCCAATAGCTTTTGTACTTCCAACCGCAGCTAATGGA
>CADBNB010000250.1 GCA_902795895.1 uncultured Lachnospiraceae bacterium
CACTTTGTTCGTGGGACGTTTTCGCATGGCAGGTTCCAAGTCGCTAAAGCGACGGAAGCCTGCTCAAGGAAATGGAGAAAATCCAAGTAAAATATAGCTGAAATTATGGTATAAAGGAGATTCCGAGAGAACATGTATATATATTCCATACCTACAAGAAAACGACCACACATTTCGTGTGATCGTTCACTTTCATACATTGTAGTGACTGCGAAGCAGTCATGTCTGTTTATTTATTTTACTACACGTACTTTAAGTACTCCGTCGATTGCTGACAACTTCTCAACAGCAGAAGCTGAAGCAGCGCTTGCATCAATGATTGAGTATGCGTACTCTCCTCTTGATTTATTTACGAAGTTTTCAATGTTGATACCTTCTGCAGAATAAGCAGCAGTAAACTGTGTCAACATGTTAGGTACGTTCTTATGGCAGATAGCAATACGAGCTGCACAATCGCAAACACCAGCATCAACTGCAGGGTAGTTTACTGAGTTCTTGATATTACCATTTTCAAAGAAATCAATGATTTCATTGCAAGCCATAACTGCACAGTTATCTTCTGACTCTGCTGTAGAAGCGCCCAAGTGAGGGAATGCAACAACATTCTTAGCCTGAGCAACTTTAGCAGTTGGGATATCTGTTACATACTTCTTAATCTTTCCACTCTCAAGAGCTGCTACCATAGCATCATCGTTAACCAATACGTCACGGGCAAAGTTAAGAACGATTGCACCGTCTTTCATCATTCCGATAGTCTCTTCGTTGATCATACCCTTTGTACTATCAAGAGCTGGAACGTGAACTGTGATGTAGTCACACTCTTTGTAGATTTCTTCATTTGTCTTAACAACCTTAACATTTCTTGAAAGGTTCAAAGCGTGCTGAACTGAAAGGAATGGGTCACATCCGTAAACTTCCATTCCAAGGTGTGTAGCTGCATTAGCAACTAATACACCGATAGCTCCAAGTCCGATAACTCCAAGCTTCTTTCCCTGAATTTCAGTACCGGCAAATGCTTTCTTTGCCTTTTCCATGTCTTTTCCAATGTTGTCGTTTGTCTTGTTCTCGTCAACCCAGTTCATTCCGCCCTTGATATCACGAGAAGCAAGCATAAGACCTGCAATAACTAACTCTTTTACACCGTTAGCGTTTGCACCTGGTGTGTTGAATACAACGATACCTTTTTCTGCACATTTATCCAAAGGAATGTTGTTTACACCGGCACCTGCTCTTGCAACTGCCTGTAAATTTTCTGATAATTCCAAGTCATGCATAGCTGCACTTCTTACTAAAACTGCATTTGCAGCAGCAAAATCATCAGTCTTTTCAAAATTATTTCCTAACAAATCCAAACCGCAGGCTGCGATAGGATTTAGGCAATTATACTTAACCATAATCTTCTTCCTTTCACTTATTATTTAGCGTTTTCAGCCTCGAATTTCTTCATGAATTCTACAAGCTTTTCTACACCTTCCTTAGGCATAGCGTTGTAGATGCTGGCTCTCATACCACCAACAGTTCTGTGTCCCTTAAGGTTCTCAAATCCTGCCGCCTTTGCTTCTGCAACAAACTTAGCGTCTAAGTCCTTGTCACCTGTAACAAATGGTACGTTCATAAGTGAACGGTCTTCCTTGCGAACTGTTCCCTTAAATAACTTGCTCTGATCTAAGAAATCGTAAAGAATTGCAGCTTTTTCTTCGTTGCGTTTCTTCATAACTTCAAGTCCACCCATCTTCTTAAGCCACTTGAATACTTTACCACAGATGTAGATACCATAACATGGAGGTGTGTTATAAAGAGAATCATTATCTGCCTGAGTCTTGTACTTAAGCATAGTAGGTGTTCCTTCTAACACATCATCTCTAATTAAATCTTCGCGGATGATTACGATAACAACACCAGCTGGTCCGATGTTCTTCTGAACACCACCGTAGATAACGCCGTACTTTGTTACGTCTACAGGCTCTGATAAGAAGCATGATGATACGTCTGAAACTAAGATCTTACCCTTTGTATTAGGTAATGTCTTATATTTTGTACCGTAAATTGTGTTGTTCTCGCAAATATATACATAATCAGCATCTTCACTAATTGGAAGGTCTGAACAATCTGGAATGTACGAGTATGTCTCATCCTCTGATGATGCGATTGCATTTACTTTACCATACTTCTGTGCTTCCTGATAAGCTTTCTTAGCCCACTGTCCGGTGATGATATAGTCTGCGACTTTATTTTTCATCAAGTTCATAGGAATAGCTGCGAACTGCTGCGATGCTCCACCCTGTAAGAACAATACCTTATAGTTGTCAGGAATGTTCATTAATTCTCTTAAATCCTTCTCTGCTGTTTTGATGATATCATCGTAAGCTTTGGATCTGTGGCTCATCTCCATAACCGACATACCAGTACCCTGGTAATCAAGCATTTCGTCTGCTGCTTCCTTTAATACTTCTTCCGGCAATACTGCTGGACCTGCTGAAAAGTTATACACTCTTCCCATAGTGAAAATCCTCCTTTTATCTATTGAGTTCCTGCAAGCTTTCATTTCATACAAACTTGTAAAAACACTTTATTGTAATATATCACTTATGCAATATAATACTTTCTCTTTCACAAACTAAAGTTTGCAATTAACTGTTACAAATACCGTTGTATTCTAGTCTTTCCATTTGTTTAAATAGCTGTCCTAGCATACAACCTTTTCCATTATAAAACTTTGTGATTTTTTCGTCAATGTTTTATACGCTTTTTATAAGAAAAAAGTATATCCAATAGGAAAGGCAGGAACCAACACCAAGTTCCTGCCTTTCTAATCCATATATCTTCCAAAGTGTGTGAAATAAACTCCAATGCCGTCAACTTAAGCTTCAAAGATTATAGAATGGTTTCTAAAAGAACCCCCAAAAAATGAACTGAAGAAATTAAAAATACTTAAGTTCCGACTGATGTAGGACGGATTTTGCGGACATTCAAAATAAAAAAGAATGTGGAGGTAACAGACAATGGCAAAATCATTATTTGAGGAA